>JAHFKX010000103.1 GCA_023245115.1 Candidatus Woesearchaeota archaeon | reverse complement strand
TCGCGGCGTGCCATCTGACAGCGTAAAATCCTGAAATGAGTTATATTTATTATTTTTTCTTGCGTCAGAAATTGCAGCAAAAAATTCTTCTTTTGTTTTGAATAAGTATTGCGTATTCCACTGGCCAAACGGCGTTTTATCTGGCTCAGGATGTATCAGTGCACAGTTTTTTCCAAGTAATTCCCCCTCGGTCAGCTCGCGGGTAAAACCTGACGATAAAACATTTACCGGAAAATAGCCAATAACCCAGTTTACTTGCCGGCCGATAAGCCGCGTTAAATCCCTGTCCTTAGTGTGGGCTTTTTCAACCAGCGTGGCTGCTGCCAGATCGGCAATCATCATTGGTGTAATAAGAACAACATATGACTGCAAATCAAGCTTTACGCTGTCTATTTTTTTGGCGAGCTCAGAAAAATCTGCTCTATCACGTATTTTTGACATCGGGCTGCCAAAATAACTGATATTTGGTTTCGGGTCTAGTAAAAATTTAACCAAATTTACTGCGGCAGTTTCTTTTGTAGTTACAATCGGCACATTTTTAGTATATGCACTTGCAAGATCCGCCGCACGGTTATTTTCATTGCAATTCCACACAAGAATATTTTCTATACTGGTTGCGAAATCGCTGGCCGCAAGATTCTTAGCAATAGTATGCGGGTCATCAATTAATGTAACAATTCTGTCTATGTCGCAGCCGCTTTTTTTGAAAAAGGTAAAATCACCAAAATCAAATGTTGTGTAAGGCACAGATTCTGCAGTCATTAACGTAAGCGGGCTGTCAACAATTACATGGTCATCCGAACCAAACTCCCGAACCATTTCAACACACTGGTGCACAAGGCCGCCGCTTCTCAGAGAGTTTTGTATGGCTGGGCCTGCGCGTATTAGGTTTACTATGCCTGCCCGTTCTGCGTTTTCGCTTAGTATCTCGCCAAGCGAAACAGAATGAACCTCATGGCCGAGTTTGTGTGCTATCGCCTGCGCGCGTTTTATTATTGCGGTTTTGCCAACGCCAGGTATGCCGGATAAGAACAAGCGCGTCATATTATGATGCAAGGCGAACTAAATTTAAACTTTTGTTTAGTAAAAAATAGATATCGCATCATACAATAGCCCTAAAGACTTTTAAACGAAGTCCGTTTCTTTAAACAAATGGACGATGTTGAGAAACGAAAGCAAAAATTAAAGTTTAAGCTCCGTAAACTAGTCCGAGATCTCGCAAAACGTAGGGCACGGCACACTGAATTAATTTCGGTTTATGTTCCACAGGATTATGATCTGCAGCTCATAATCAACCAATTGTCGACCGAGGCAGGCACCGCGCGCAATATTAAATCTGCAACAACACGAAAAAACGTAACAGGTGCGCTGGAAAAAATGATTCAGCACATCCGCCTTTATAAAAGAACTCCGGAGAATGGCTTAGCGTTATTCTGCGGCAACGTTGCCGAACGCGAGGGCCAGCAGGATTTTCAGGTATGGAGTGTTGAGCCGTCAGAACCCATCCGCATAAAATTGTATAAATGCGATCAGCAGTTTTTTTTGGAACCCTTAGAAGAGCAGCTCGAGGTAAAATCAATCTTCGGCCTTATTGTAATGGACAGGCGCGAGGCCAATATTGCTGTGCTAAAAGGCAAGCACATAGAATCACTTGTTCATTATAATTCGATGGTCCCGGGAAAGTTCAAGGTTGGCGGCCAGTCTGCAGGCCGCATGGCGCGCGTAATAGAAGGTATGGCCAAAGATTTCTATAAAAAAGTCGGCAATGCCGTAAACGAGACATTCACAAAAGTAAAAGTCGATGGCATATTAGTCGGCGGGCCAGGTCCAACAAAAGAAGACTTAATAGATGGCGATTTCATCTGGACAGACATCAAGAAAAAAATATTGGCAGTGAAAGCTATAGGCTATACTGGCGATTTCGGCCTTAAGGAGCTGGTAGAAAAATCCGAAGACATTTTAGAAAAAGAAGAAGCAACAAAAGAAAAAAAAGTCCTCGATAGTTTCTTATTATATCTTGGTACGAGAAAAAACATGACTGCATACGGCGAAGAAGCTGTCAGGCGGGCCGCAGATATGAATGCGATTGCAATCTTGCTGATACACGAAGATTTTCCAGAAGATAAAACCGAGGAGTTAATGGATAAAGTTGAGCTGGCCGGCGGCGATGTTCACATTATCTCTCGGGAGGTCGGTGAGCAGCTCAAAGGACTTGGAATGATCGGGGCGATATTGCGTTATGCAACTGCATAATGCGAAATTCGCAAAAAGTAAGTTCGCAAGACTTTTGCGTTATTTTGCGATACGCCACAGCGTGAGCAGAATTAGCTAAGCCATAATTTAATTTTATTTTACGTTACGCTACGAATTAATTTGAGAATCTAGATTGATTTGGCGGATAGCCTGAGGCCAAATATGCTAACGCTAAATCAAGCGTCTTAAACACTGTTGAGTCTGGGTTGCCAAACACAGAAATCCTAGCCGAACAAAATGGCCCGCTTTCTCCTTGTTTCCCTGGCGTTATAGGAAATGGATTTCCTTGCATTGCCTGAATGTAAACTGCAGCCATAGATTCTATCGAAAATGTTCTAACTTCTCCAAGAAATGGGCTGTTGCCCAATGGCTCAACGCTTCCCGTTGGCGATAGATATTTTGTCAGCAAATGGGTTAAATCACTGCGCAGGCTTTTCATCGAATCATCGTCGTTGTTCGGCACGCCAAAACAATACTCTCTGTAAGATGAGTCGGGTGTTGTCATAAGCTAATTAAAATGGAAGACTATAAATAGTTTCCCATAAATTGTTTCAATACTATTTTTTAAATGCACTAAATTCTATGTGTCTATGGAATTCAGGCACGAAGAAGTTGCATCGTTGAAAGTTGGTAGATATATGATGATGGACGGCAAGCC
>JAHFKX010000034.1 GCA_023245115.1 Candidatus Woesearchaeota archaeon | reverse complement strand
CCAAAAGTTTGAATTTTCCGAAAAAGTACCAGAATTAGCATTCTCGCCCTGCATGAAAATTATATTGGCTGGCTTGCAAGACGGTAGAAAACGCTCGCTTTTTGCGCTGCTGAATTTTTTAAAATCCACAAAGTGGCCGTGGGAAGAAATTGAAAGTAAGGTGTTGGAGTGGAACAAAAAAAACTCGCCGCCCCTAAAAACAGGCTACATTAAAGCCCAGCTGGCCTGGCATTCTAGACAATCACTAAAAGTTCCGCCTCCAAACTGCAGGCAATATTTCGTGGAACTTGGTGTTTGTAAACCAGACATAATCTGCGACAAGATAAAAAATCCCATCAGCTACCCAAGATTTAAGCTAAATACGCGCAATACGTAACTGTTTCCTATACAACCAAAATTCTTTTTAAACACGCAACTGCAGAAAATTTGGAGGGCTTGCAAAAATGACAGAATTTACTTTTGATGACATTGCTGAGTTAGCAAGAACAGAAAAATATTCCACAGACTTACAGCAAATAAAACTTGATGACTTAAAAAAAATACGTGAATATTTTGACGGCAAAAGATCCATGCTGGCCAAACAAATAAAAAATACAGAATTTTATGATAAATCTAAAAAGGAGAAATTAAGATTTGAAATTGAAAATGCGCGCCGCGCTTTAAAAGATTTTTATGAGCGACGCGAAAAAAAAATAATCAGCCGCGCACAGTTCGCCGCAAGGACAAATTTCAAACTAAAAGATACAACGAATATGCTATCTGCAGAAGAAAAGTTTTATAACGCAGTACTTGCCGGCCTGGCATCATTTGAAAAAGATTTTTATTTGCAATTTACGAGGCATGCTGAACCTGCGCCGGCTCCCGCTGTAATGCCAGAAGAAAAACAGCAACACGAGATTAGCTCTGTTAAAATAATATTAAAATCGATAAAATTGCTCGACAACATACCAGAACTGATTGGCCCAGACTTAAAAGCATACGGCCCATTTGTTACGGACCAAACCGCATCAGTGCCGGAAGATATTGCCATGTTGCTGATAAATCAGGGCAAGGCCATTGAACTGGCCGTTCAGGCAACGCCAGTCTCGGAAATATCTGCCAACAAAACAAATACCACTGAAGCTGTGACAAACGATAATCAAACTTCAGCAAATGAAACTGCACCAGTAGAAACCCAAAAGCAAACCTTTTAAAACCTACATAAGTGCCTAATTTTCATGATGAAGCGAACTATAGTTCGCTAATCATTTTGCCGTACAAAATGAAAAAACCAAAGTTGACAAAAAGATACTGCCCTTACTGTAAGAAGCATACGGAGCAGTCAGTATCGCTCTTTAAGACAAAGGCCAGGCCGGCAACAAAGAAGACTGCGCTAAAGGCCGGCGTTCGCAGGGTTGCCTACACGTTTGCAGGTTATCGCGGAACTTCAAGGCGAACAGTTACACCCGTCAAAACAACCAAAAAGGCAGCACTAAAATTCGAATGCAAAATATGCAAAAAAATTCATTTTCAAAGGAATCCAATAAGAATTAAAAAAGTGGAGTTTGTATAAAATGGCACAGACCAGATCACGATTCGTAAAAGTACGATGCGAGAAATGCAAAAATGAGCAGATATTGTTTTCCAATGCATCCACGATAGTTACCTGCTTGGTCTGCAAAGAAATTCTTGCTGAGCCAGCAGGCGGAAAAGCAAAAATCAAGGCCAATGTTTTAGAGGTCCTGCAATAACTTGAACTCGCCGCTCGAGCCCTATCACCGCACTTGAGTGCGGGGTTTTGCGGGCTCTCGCCTCGGCAGGCGAGTCCAGAGAAAATTCCTGTGGAATTTTCTTGGTGATGGAAAAGCTCGAGGGCTTTTTCACATAAACCCGAGCGTTCATAAAGCAAAGCGTTTTAAAGTTATTCTAGCAGCATTTAGCATGTATAAAAAACATGGCCTACCAGAAAAAAATGATTTAGTAATTTGCACGATTAAAGAGGCAACGCCTTCTTCAGTTTTCGTAACGCTAGACGAGTATGATAAACTCGAGGGCATGATTCACGTTTCTGAAATAACGCGCAAATGGGTGCGTGGAATGAAAACATACCTCAAGACAGGGAGCAAGCTTGTTTGCCAGGTAATGACTGTTGACACGCTGAAAAACTTTGTAAACCTGTCTTCGCGGCGCGTAGGCCCAGGCCAGCAAAGAAATAAAATGCAGGAATGGAACAACGAAAAAAAAGCAAATGAGATGCTCGAGGTTTTCGCGAAGCAGTCTGGTAGCCAGACATCAAAAAGCATATACGAAAAAATTGGCAATAAAGCGCTTGCAAAACATCGCTTGCTTTATCCATTCTTACAAGAGGTTTCAAAATTCGGCGAGCTGAAACTGAACGAGCTTGGCACAGAAACGCAACTGGCACATGATTTTACTGAATTCATACAAAAAAGAATCACTGCCCCGAAAGCAGAAATTAACGCCAATATCAATATGCAATCAAGTGCTTCAGGAGGCCTGGACATAATCAAAAAAGCTGTTACTGAGGCAAAAGAAATTGCTAAAGCCAAAAAAGCTGAAATCGAAATAAAGTACCTCGGCGCACCGCGATATAAGTTCACGCTTGTTGCAAACGATTTTAAGTTAGCCGAGGAAGCTTTTAAAGCCATAATCGAACAAATGGAAAAGACATTAAACAAAAACGAAGGTACGTTTGAAACAAAACGCGAATAATGACAAAATTCATAATTCAGAAAAATTTCAAGAAGCTGCCAATACTACGCAGCCCAATCCTAATCGAAGGCCTGCCGGGCATGGGACAGGTCGCGAAAATAGCTGTTGATTTTCTAATAGATACGCTAAAACCGACGCTGCTTTACAAGATACACAGCTATGACTTTTGGCACTCAGTTTACTTCAACGAAAGCGGTCTTCTCGAGCTGCCGGCGGTTTGTATTTACTACAAAAAGGGAAAAAAGCAAGACATTCTTCTCTTGGCAGGCGATGATCAACCCAATACGCCGCGTGCATCGTACGAATTTGCCGAAAAAATAATCGACTTCGTGCAAGAGCTCGGTTGCCAGGAAATCATAACGCTGGGCGGCCTCGGCCTGCCAGCCGAAGTAAAAAATCCAAAAGTTTTCGGCGCAGTAACTTCAAAAAATGTAATAAAAAAATATGCAAAACTCGGCGGCGTAAATTTTAAATTGAATAATAAAATAGAAGCCATAGTAGGCGCGTCCGGCCTTTTGCTCGGACTGGCGCAGCTGCGCGGCATAAGAGGAATTGCTCTCTTGGCAGAAACATACGGGCACCCGACACACTTAGGTTTTATGGAAGCCAAGGAATTGCTTATCCAACTGCAGAAAATAATCGGCGTGAGCCTGAATTTAAAAGATTTAGACAAAGAATCCGAAGAGTATAAAAAGGAACAGATGCAGTCAAATGACAATTCGGGCCAGGAAATAGGCAAGCTCCAAAAGCTTAAAACCCAATTCCAGGAAAACAAAACCGACTCAAGATATATTGGTTAGAAATTCTAAAAAATAAAAACTATTGCACTAAATCAAACGGCCTGCACAGTTATTTTCTTGCTGGCCTTTTGGTCATACGCATAACTCATGCTAGCCTGCACAACATCTTCGAATGTTCCTTTTGGCACATCAGCCGTACAAAACACAGTTGCTTCGCCATTTACAAGCGTTACTTCTTTTGCGACACCTGCACCTTTCCCGCAACTAAACGCTACTTCACCAAGGACTACGGAATCCAACTGTACTTTATCCGCATTCGCAGAAACTAGAGGGTCACACCCATAGCCCACACTTTTCCCGCTCCCAATGGACTTAATCTTCAACTGCAGACCCAACTTATTAGGCCCACTCGGGATCTGGTCAGCAGAAACTAATTGTATTGGCGCACCAGAGTTTGCAACGGCCCTCGGACCAGATGTCTTGCATGAGTTCGCTCCGACAGTCTGCTTGAGCAAGTTTTCTGTCACGCAAACAGTTATGAACGAACTTGTTTTATAGTCATAGCACACATCTGCAACAACGTTAAAGTCAAACCGGCCGGTTGTTATTGGGCCCGTATACTTTAAATCCTGAAAATCTACTGTACCGCTCTCGCCAGGCACAGCTTTATTGCCTATCTTTTGAACTGGCTCAAGTGCTGGCCCGCCCTGTTGCAAACCATCAGTAGTTTTACCAAAGGACGTTGGATTTATGCCAGTAATCTTAACAAATGAAGTATCGACTCTTGACTCGCCCTTGTTTTCGAGTTGGACAGAAACGCCAAAGGATTCAGCACTGGTGCCGCCAACTATTGTATCTGGTGGCGCGCCCGGCACAAAACTTATTGCAAGGCCTTGGCTCCCGCCCACAAATGGCGATGACTTCTGCACCGCTGTCTGCTTGCTGGTGCCGCCAGTGCAGCCCGAAACTGCTACGAGTGCGACTAATATTACTGCTAAAAATACGTGACCTTTACTAAACATGGCCCATTACCTCGCTATTAATATCCTAATGACCTTTTAAATACTTTACTATAACTGTAGCGGAATTACTGAAACCTCTTTCTGAATATCCTGTACATAAGTATATGCAACAGTCATAAAAATCAAATCCTTGTAATCGCCACCGGCCAGCGTTGTCCTGAACGTGCATACTCCCTTGCCAACCCCGTCTTTATCAAGCGATACTATCCAGTCGCTATCCTGTGCCACTTTGTTATTTGTCTTACAAATTGGTAAGAGGTCTTCAGTTCCAAATCTAAGCGAAGTTATGCTAATTTGATTATCATACCTATTGCCTATTTCCTCGCAGGCAACATCATATACCGATCCGCCACCGGTATTTTTAACTGTAAACTCAAACTGTACCGTAACATCATTGCCTTTTGCCGTAGAGACTTCGCTGAAATCTGTAAACTGGATTGGCCCGCCGGAGCTTTTCATTTCCTTTTGGGCCAGAGGGTCACAGACATCAGTTGTACGCGCGATGCACAAATTCGAAACGCCTTTTGTCGCGTATTGGTAGCAGGCCTGAATAGAAAAGCTGACTGGCGCTTTTTCTGTCGGCGGCAAAATTCCCGTATAACTTGCATCATAATAAACTATTGTCTTGCCACCGCCAACAAGCTGGTCGCCAGCCCGGTGCTTGCCTTCCAATGGGCCCTCAGTATTAGTTGGTATCGTGATTGTTTCCTTTTCAGCAGGGACATTGAAGTTCTTAGCGTTGCCAAATTTCAAATGAATTGAGTTTGGTTCGAGCAAAGTCTCGCCTGCATTTTCTATGAAAAGTGCAACCTCGAACGGCACGCCCTTGAAGATTGTATCCGGCGGCGTGTTGTTCAGAAACTCCATCTTCAGGCCGTTCTCACCACCCGCAAATCCCTCTGGCTGCAATTGCTGCTGGCCAACACAACCACTGAGCAAAACAAATGCCAAAAACGTTAAGGCCAAAGCAAACTTTCTCATTGTTACCCGCTCCCAAGCTTTGGATTAAACACAGTTGCAGTTACTATTTTCTTATTTACATAATCATAATTTAGCGTGGCCAATGTAAAAAAACTACCGTAAGGCCCAGTCAGTTTATCGCCGTCAATCCTAATTTTCACGTAGAACGTCCTCGCTTCTGCTGGCGCCAGCTTTATATTCGATCTGCCTGCCAGTGCTCCTTCTTTCAGTATGCATTTTACAATGCCATTTTGTGGTAACTTATAATTTTCTACTTCATCTGATGTCGGCATTCTCGGACTGCCATCAGAGTTGAAACAACTAAAATCCTCCTGCTGCGCATCTGGGTAAATTGTAACAGGGTATGGGCTCGAAATAAACAGTTTTAAGTTATCTACCAAGTCACCACTTTCCTTTAACCTCAAAACCGCGTCACCGCTATGACCAGCAGGATTAGATACGCTTACGCCGGCATAATAATAAGACTCAAATTGGTTGGCTTGATTAGTTAGCACGTTTGTTTCTATTATTTCTTCATTGCCTGCCAAGCCAAGGCCGAGGTTTACAGAATCGTCGCCGTGCTGCCATGAGCGGACTGCATCCCTGCTTATTCCTAATCCGCCAAGTTTGTCATCGCCTGCGTTTGCAAAAGTATCTGCATCGGTGTAATAAAATTGTTTGCCTGCCCGAATTTCTGTATTCATTGCCTGAACTTTCACGTCAACCGGAATATCTTTTGACTCGCCAGGACCGAGCGTGCCAGCAGAAGTTTTAGCAGGGTATGTACATATAAATCTCTTGTTGCGCACATCTGCGCCAGTAATTGTCCCGCCACGGCCATCCTGCACATTACAGCTCCACGTAGACTTTATATCGTATATCGAACCATTCAGTATGCTTTTTGCGGCATCGTCCAAATCCCCAAGCACCTGAGCACTTACAACCGCGCTAACATCTTTACCAGATAGGCTGACTGCAGAAACCCTGCCTTGGACAGCCAAATCCTGGCCAGGTAGGAATGATTCTCTTAACGGCTTAACATCATCAACCTTTACGCCGACGTCTTTCTGCTCAACATACTGCGATTCAACATTATCAGAAGTCCAGACATCTGTCGGGTTGTATGTGCCGGATGTGACTTGCTTTATTATATTTAGCGGGCCGGCAACGCCCCTTAATCCTTCAGCAGAAGCAACTGTTGAAGTTGTCCTAAGCGAGCCAAACATTTGCCTGCCCATTGGCGTCATTGACCAGAAAAACAAGCCAATAAGTATTATGATAATAAAAACAGGGACTGCAATCTTTGTATGTTTTCTAAAACCAATTGCCATGGCCATCAATGCAGCCACAGCACCGAACGCAATTATCGCGCCAATCCCACCAAACAGCAAGAACCCGCCCAAGGCAGAAATAATCAACCAGATAAGCCGCGTGATTCCAGTTTTTGTCCCACCTTCGCCGCCAGAACTTCCACCGCTAGTGCCGCCACTGCCGCCCAAACCACCAAAAAATTTCCCAACCTTTGTTGCGGCACCCTTAACCTTTTCAGATTTTGGAGTATATTTTTTTTCCAAACTCTGCATTTCCGTTTCTATTTCTTTTTGTCGCGCTTCCAATTCCTTACGCCTTTGCGGATTTGGTTTAGTTTTAAGTTCCTTGTCATTCTTCTTCCACTCAACTTTAAGGGCATCCCACTGGCCTGCATCTGCTTGGCCCATGGCCTGACTGGCAGACTCTTTCGCAGCCTTATTTTTATTTAAAAAAGCCTTTGCGCCGCCAAATAAACCCGAAGCCGCTGCGCCCGCTGGACCTGTTGCGCCAGCCGCAGCACCGGCTACTGCACCAGCTGCTTGGGCTTTCCTACCTAAAATCATACTTACACCTGTTTAAACCGAACCACGGCACGATCGATGGTAACATCCTGATCTGCAGAAAGGCTTAACGTATTCGTACCAGACTTTATGTATTTACAAATATTAACTACCAGCGTATTGTCCGCAAAAGTATTGCTTGCAGTCACACCGTTTAATCCTATCCGAACTATATCTCCGCCACTTGTTTTCGTGAGTGTTAGCGTACAGGAATATGTCTTAGCCTTTGCGCCGTCCGCCAGGAACTGCGAAACCTCAAAATCGTAAGACTTCTGCCCGCCAGCCTCTGTCGAAAACTTCGTTGTTACCTTGCCGAAATTTATCTTATACGCAACATCCCTAACTGTCGAAAAGGCCAAAACATTCGAGCCGGACTTCAGATAATTTGCAGGTACATCCGCCTCAAATACCTCGGCCGGCTTGCCGGAGTAAATCATATTGCCGTTTGCTGAAATCTTAATCTCGCCGGGCTTTGTTGCCTTGACAAACGCGTCCAGTGTTACCCTTTGCAGGCCATCGAACTCCGCCTCTGACAGTTTGAACGAAGCCTCAGCACTCAATTTTGTATCATCGTACTGCAGTGCCTCAAGATTTAAACCGGAAAGTTTATACTCTGTTGCAAGAATTGGCGAGGAAACAGATATTACCAAATTATTCTGCCCATCTGCAAGTGCATCGTTTGGCAGAACAACTTCAATCGGTTTACTTGCCTCGGCCACTTCTGAAAATATCTCTTTGTCATTTAGTGTAACAGCAAGCTTGCCACTGCCCTGCCTTGACTGAACCGCGCCCGTAATTTTAGCAGTTACAGTTGGCTCCTTAGCAATCGCAAATGATATTCTGGCATCCTGTTTTGAAACCGCAGAACTTCTAAGTGTCATCAAATCTCTGAGCAAAGTAGTGTGTACTGCGGGCCGTCCGTCGAGAATTAGAGTTTCAAGCGAGTGTTCGACATTTGAAACTGCGGATGGCGGGCTTGACGTAACGAGGCCGGGCGTAACATCCAAATCAACCTTTTCAAACTTTATTTCTTCAATGCCGATTTTCGCGCGTTCAGTAGGCGTGCTGATGATTACATAATATATAACGCCGCTCATTATCATCAGCAATATAACTGCCGGACCAAAATTGCCTTCAAACTCTCTTGTAACACCCTTCTTACTTCTCATCGTGGCCATACCCATATCTCCTTTGTAGTATATTTAAACATATCGGAAATTTTCCGATATCCTGCCGTGCCCTGCGGCGAGTTTTGTTATTGTATTTTAATTGCGCTGATTATGCCAAGTACGGAACTTATCTCATTCATAATTGCTTTTTCATAATATGTTTTACCGGCCCCCCTTGGCACCTCTGACTGGAGCGCATCAAATGCTTTCGGCGAAAATTTATAGAACAGCTCGT
>JAHFKX010000102.1 GCA_023245115.1 Candidatus Woesearchaeota archaeon | reverse complement strand
AAGTCGGCTGGGTTCGTAGAGGCAAGGGCGCAAAGGACAGGCTGATAATTTTATCTGAAAAAGTTTCTAAAGATTTAACTAAATTTTTGAAAGAGCGCAAGGGCTACGTATTTGAAGGCCACGCTGGACATTTATCTAAACGGGCAGTTCAGAAAATGCTGGCCGAATTGGCAAAAACATCCGGAATTGCAAAGCACGTCCACCCGCACATGCTGCGCCACTCGTTTGCGACGCACTTGCTTGAGGCTGGCGTGGACATCCGCAAGATTCAGGAGCTGCTCGGGCATGCCGACCTATCGACAACACAAATTTACACAAAAGTTTCAACGGCTGAGCTAAAAAAAGTAAGAAGCCCACTGGATGACTTATAAACTTAATATGCGGGTGTTAAATGCAAAAAACAATAACAAGTTTTGACGGCGTGGCAATAAATTACGACATAGAAAAAATATCGGATAATTTTTTAATTCTCCTGCATGGCGCGGGCGGCGACCTCACCGCATGGCAAAACGCCCGGCAGGTGCTGCACGAAAAAGGCCTGTCGACGCTGGCCATTGACCTGCGCGGACACGGTCTGTCTGGCCGGCCTAATTCTTCTTCTGATTACGATCTGGAAAAATTTGCAAAAGACATTTTCCAGGTTATCAAAATAGAAAAAATCCAAAAACCAATAATAGTTGGCCACTGCCTTGGCGGAGTTGTGGCAATAACATTTCACAAACTGTATCCCAACATACCAAAGGGCTATATTTTAATCAGCACAACGCACAAAGCCCCAATGTATTTAAAAATATTAGAAAAAATTAGCGCAATAATATGGCCCGCTAAACAACTTCTAACACGCGGTGATTCTGGCCAAAAAAGATTTTTCCACAGAAACTTCGACAAGTTTATTGGCACCAGTGACTTAGACTTAAGACGCATCATCTCGGACATCCGGCACACTTCGCTAAAATCATGGCTGTTGACTTATGAAAGTCTTGCCAGGTTTGACGGCACACACGCACTGGAAAGCATGCAACAGCCCGTACTCATAATCGAAGGGCAAGAAGATTCAATATTTAATGTTTTTGTGGCGCAGAAAATTAACGAGCTTGTAAAAAAATCTAAGCTCAATATTATCCCAAATGCAAACCACATAATTGTGATAAATAATCCTAAAACGCTTGGGCATGAAATCCTTCAGTTCGCTGCGTCGCTAAGTAACTAAAACACAAGCTTTTTAAACTAATATTACGATATTGTAATTAATACTATGGCAACACCTAAATCTATCGAAGATTTGCTTCCGAAGGCGAGCAGTTCCCAGTTCCCAGCATATAAAACGCCGGTTGAAATGAATGGGGAACGGTTATTTCGCTTGGAGTTGGATTACTCCAGCGAATCATTGCAAGGCAGAATTAATTCGAATGATTTGGCGCAAGCATTTGAAATGTTTTATAACTCGAAAACAAATAAAACGCACACGCGCCGAGAAGCTAACACACACGAATTAAGCATAACAAAAACTCGCCGCTCGCATCTATCCACGGGCCAAAGCCCGTGGTTTTACGATGCTCGCTTAAATGGCGAGTCCAGAGGAAAAAGCATAGCTTTTTCCTTGGCCAAGGAAATTCTTATAGAATTTCCTCTGGTTTTGGAATGGAAAATGTGCTTCATCCCACGCTCTGAAGAGCGGGGTTTTCGCGCATTTTTCATAAAAGAATTCACACTCGCGGATGAAAAAGTTGCATTTGGCATAGACTACGATAAAGGATATTTGTATTTTATTTGTAACAAATCTGATGCGCAATCCATTGATATCATAAAACAATTTGTCAGACTGGCGGTTGATACTGCAGAAGTAAAAAATGAAAACTGAAATTAAAAAGTTAAAAATAAATCTGGAAAAAAGAACGTCTGAGCTAGAGGTAGTTCCGGTCAGCCAGCTTTCACTGGAGGAACGGCTCGGCGGTTTCGGGCTGGCAGTCCATGATTTCGCAAAGCAGTTGGAACAAACACCGGATTTAAGGGATGCATATGACTCTCGCGCACCGATTTACATAACTACTGGGTTTTTGACGGGAACAAAGGTTATGACTGCAAAGCGAACATATATTTGCGGATTAAGCCCGCAAAAAACAAGCAAAGCAGGCACCAACGGAATTTTTTACTCTGCGGCTAGCGGTGACTTCGGGCCAGAGCTTGCGGCATTGGGAATCGATTCTGTGGAAATTGTTGGGAGAAGCGAAACTCCTGTTTATCTTGTTTTTGATAACGAAGGCGTGCATTTCCAAGATGCTTCTGAACTATTAGGAAAAACAACCAATGAAAAAATTCTCACCTTAGCCGAAAAACACCCTAATTATGCTTATACTGCAATCGGGCCAGCCGCTGAAAATGGAGTACGTTTTGCAGGCGTGGCATTCAGCACAGATGACCAAATAAGAAAAAAAAGTGGGCATATGAGATTTGCGGGGCGTGGCGGTATGGGCTCGGCATTATGGAGCAAAAATCTTGTTGCCTTAGTCGCAGGGAATGGAGAATCAAAAACCGATGTCGGCGATGTCGTGGGTATGAATAAAGAAATTGCAACTGGAAAAAGAACACTAAAATACAGAACAATGGGCACAATGTTCGGAAATGTTGAACAGATGGACGGCGTCATGTGTGTAAACGCCCACGAAAACTTCACGCATGGCTCTAGCCAAAAAACTGCAGTGCTGTTCAAGCCAAACCTGCTGCAAGCAGGCTATTCTATTAAGGACAAAGGATGCCTTGGCTGCGGCATAAAGTGCTGGAAAGAAATAGATAAAGACGGAAAAAATCTTGGCAAGATAGACTTCGAGCCTGGCATGCTGCTTGGCCCAAACTTGGGATTATATGATATTGCACAAATAATGGAATTAATACGAACTGTAGACAACGCAGGCGTTGATGCAATAACTGCCGGCGCTTCTTTGGGCTACGAGATGGAGCAG
>JAHFKX010000033.1 GCA_023245115.1 Candidatus Woesearchaeota archaeon | reverse complement strand
GATGAGAAATGAAATTTTATTCCTTCAAGAACGAAACGCATCTTATTTCGCCAGCCTGACAAACGAATCACAGGCCAGCCGTGAGATTGCGGCATGGGAACGGGCACAAAAGGAAGTCGGCCTGTCGATAGACGCAAGGCTGATTTCCGGTTATCAGTCAAACCCATGGCAATCGCTGGTTCTGGATGGCAAAACAAACAGAAGCGTGTACGGCGCAATAGCCGGCGAGCAGTATAACGCGAACAGCACTCTGAGCAACAAGACCATTAATTACGTAATGGATTACGTTAACTCGGACTCATGGAATGCAAATAGTACGGTTAAGATATTCAATGCAACTGGCAACAGCTCTTACTTAGTAAGGGGCTGGACAGTCGACGGGCAATTCGTCCGGGCTGACAGGGGCGTAGTAATATCAGATACGGAATTTAGAGCGCTCTCGGATATTTTAGGGAGGAATGAAAAATGAAACTGAATAAGGTTTTGGTAGCACTCGTATTTTTGTTTTCGTTATTGGGTGCGCCAATTGGAAGCGTTGCAACTGGAATACATATTCTGGATATTCTCCCAAGCGGGAATCAACCAGTACCTGACAGCATATTAGTCAAGGACACTGCTTCATTGCAGGTCGTTTGCTCTGGCAGTGTTGTAGCTACAAAAACGTGCTACCTACCCGATGGATTATATCAGGTCACTGTAACAAAGGCTGGTTACACAAGCATGGCAATGCCCGCAGCAAGGTTGCCGGCTCCAACAGATTCCGGCGACTGGCAGGCATTCTATGTCCTAACATCAACAACTCCGCCAGAAAATGGCGGGACACCGACAGACGATGGGGCAACAACTCCGACGGCAAACCAGACAGTTGTGTTAAAATCAGTTGACTTGTCAGCGGACACAGTCAAGCCAACAGGTACTCTCGATGTTGCAGTCTCAGTAAAAAATAACTGGGGACAGGATGCATTTGACCTCGTGGCAACGGTTTCTATAATTGGGTTGGATAAAAATGATAATTTAGAACAGACATTAGACTTTGGCAGGCTAAATAGCAAAGACACAGAAGACGCCACGGCCACATTCGTAATTCCAATAGATGCAAAAGAAAAGAAATATGATGTCAAAGTAAAATTTGACTGGGAAGATGCGGATGGCAAGCAGTACACGCAAGCTGGCCAGAAGTCTGAAGTCGTTGAAGTTAAAAGGGCAGACCACGAAGTTGCTTTAACGTCTGCACAGTTCTCCTCTGATTCTGCAAAGCCCGGCGAGCAATCGCAGGCTGCAGTATCTTTGTCAAACATTGGAAAGAAAGATGAAACTGTCAGAATAAAAGTGCAATCTGATGACTTAGGTGTTCAGGCGTTCAGCCCAGTGTTCAAGCTCGAGCAGAGCAAGGAAACAACGCAGTACATACCGTTTACGGTTTCAAAAGATGCAAGGTCTGGACGGCACGTAGTGTTCTTCACAGTTACGTTTAATGATGGAAAGGACACTGCAACGGGCAGCCAGATAATTGAAGTTGGCGCTGCAAGAGCAGATAATGTGGACGTTCTCCCAGCAGTGAGTGTAACTCCAGTTGCGGTTTCGACTGCACCAGAGAGCGCAGGCATGCAAGCAAGCACAGGCGCAGTACAGATGGATAACAACGTACTGTTTGCTGTGTTTGGCGGCCTTATAGTTGTTATTGTTGCTATTGTTATAGCAATGAGGACAGCAGCTCCTGCTACACCTGCTTCAAAGAGGAGGGGTGGTTAAAATGACAAATAATTTGTTAAAGTTTTTCGCAGCACTGTTGATGGGCTTGGTTTTATTGGCACCAGCAGTTGCGACGACACAGCCGGCGCTTTCAATAAGTGGCGTCGATTTTGAAGACACGGTTGCACCAGGCGATTCTGTTGCAGTTTCGTTCACTTTGTCCGCAGGGGCAGATGTGAAAGACATAACAGTAACCGGCCAGATAGCTGGCGAGAAAGACAGCAAGGCAGAAGTAGCAGTTAGCAAAATATCTTCTGGCAATGACCGTGACCTAAAGCTGACAGTCAGTGTGCCAAATGATTTGAGGGAAGGCACGTATAAACTTACTTTGGATGCCGAAGGAAAGGCCAGCGGCAGAGTAAGGGCACAGCAATTCGCGGGCAGTTTGATTGTTGAACAGAAAGACAATTCAGTTTACTTCAAGTCTGTTCAGATAAGCTCGTCTTCGGTTATAGCCGGCGATTCAATAGACTTTGCAGTAAGATTAATTAACAACGGAAAGAATGCAGAGGACGGGTTGAAGTTAAAAGCCGAAATCCCAGAGCTTGGGGCTTCACAAATAATTAGAATTACTGACGCGCTGATGCAGGAAGACGACAAAACGTTTTACATGACATTGAATGTTCCAAGGGCATCTGAAAGCGGGTTATACACATTAAAAGTTACAGCAGGCAATGCGGATGTTTCTGCTACAACCTTGGGATTAGTAGATGTACAGAAGTTTGTTGTTCCGGTACAAAAGCCAAGCGCACAGGCACTAACACCAGTTCAAGTTCAGGTGCCGATGGGCAAGGGCTCAGTTGTGAGCCTGTCTGTTTCGAACAACGCAGATACCCAGAAGACGTTTAACTTACAGCTTGGTGGCACAGCAGACTGGGCTTCAGCCGCGCGAGTAGACCCAACAACAGTAACACTGGGTGCTGGCGAGTCAAAGTCCGTGTTTGTTTACCTGCTTCCGTCTGATGCTGGCGAACACTCCTTCACAATGTTTGTGAAAGATGGCGCCACGACAGTTTCCGCAGTTCCGGTTGATGTTAATGTGGCAGGCACAGCAGTCCAGCCAAGCGTTGGCAGCATGACAGACAGAGAACAGCTCGGCTTTGTGTTTGTCGTTGTGGTTGTCCTGTTAGCAGTTATTGCAGCATTCTGGTCAACAACCCGCAGGGATGGCGGCAAGGGACAGCAGGTTTATTATTAATTTTTAGTTTTTTTAATTATTCTTTTAATTTTTAGTTTGTCGTGAGGTAGTTAGCGCGATTAATTAAAAATGAAGCACGATAATATTCGACAATTGCTTGGGGATTTGGAAGCTCTTGGGCCAGAAAAAAGGTTAAAAGTAGAACAGGCTGGCCTTCCGGAGATTTTGGAAAAACTATTTACAATTTATGAGCGCAGGGTTAACAATTTATGGGATAATAACAATATCTATTTTCCGCGCGCACTTAGTAGATTATGTGTTACTTCAAATACGATTTTTGAGCTTGCACTACTTTTGCCAAAGTATGAGGACAGGGAATACTATGACTATGATCGGTTCGGTTCTAATACTGGAGATTTTTTGACTGCCATAATAAGACATTCGTACAAAACTGGCCGAGGGAATGTTATTTCTCTGCCACTATTGGCTGCGGAAAAAAGAAAGGCACTTGAGAGTTTGATGGGCAGGGGAAAATTCAGGGAATGTTTGGCAGAGTTAGAACAGCTAAAAGGCTTTACGCTTTATCTCGAGCATCTGAAAAAACCAATCGGCTATATTGGCTGGTTGATGTATGGCCGTAAAGGCAACCCAATTAGATTATTTATAACGGGTAACATTGGCAATAGTTGTTTCTTAAGCGCAAAGTATTGCCATGTTTCTGTTGCTGGCAATGTTGGCGAGGGATTTGCAAATTTCGCGAAGCATTGTTACTTTAAAATAGCCGGCAGTGTGGCATCGGCCGGTGCAGATGCGCTTGATACAATTTTTGAAGTGACAGATAAAAGCGCTGCAGAAACGTTAAAACTATCTGTTGGCAAAAAATGCGAAATCTATTTGTTAAAAAATGATAGGCGCGTCCTTTTTGCCAAAACATAAATATATAGTTCTATCGTGATTGTATATGTATAAGCCCCTAAACAATTATTTTTAAAGAAGTTAGTTCTCGTTTGTTAGTCAACAGTGATACTTAGTGAGTTCGAGTTGGAGGATAAGGATGGTAAGCAATGGCCGAATAAAGGCTTTAGGAATTGTAATAGCTTTGTTGCTAGCGTTGACGTCTGTGCAGGCAGTGGGCAGCACCGATGCGTCAAGTACTGTATGTGCGTCAGACACCGCATTATTTGTTTTGCCATTAACTAATCATGGTGCGAACTCTGATTCATATACGATATCCTTGGTCGGAGATGGGGCAAAGTGGGCTGTTGCCGCGCCGTCAGGATTCGTATTAAAGCCAGGCCAGTCAAATTCTGTTTATATCTATGTCACGCCATCATTGGCAGCACAGCCAGGCACATATTCTCTGGACGCGATTGTGAACTCCGGGCTTTCCGGAAAAACAATAACAAATTATAAAGTTGTTGTTGATGACTGCCATGCCAGTGTTTTAACTGCGGAAAGCAGTTCTCTGAATGCCTGCGCATGCACGCCGGGCAAGTACTATCTTACTTTGGAAAATACCGGCAGGTATTCAGAAACATTTGCGATAAAAGTTAGTGGCGCAGGCGCGCAATATGCCACACCAAATCCGTCAGAGGTCCGGCTGGGCCCAAACGAGCGAAGGGACGTAGAGGTTTCTGTTATGACGCCGTGTTCAGCGGTCGGTGATTATGATTTGACCGTTTCGGCCGTCTCGAAAGAATCGAATGCTGTTGCCAATGTGCCGTTGGTATTAAAATCTGAGGCATGTTATAATTTTGATTTTGTTCCGGATAAAACGTATCTGAGCTTTTGTGAAAATGCGCAGGCAAAGATTCCGTTAAATATACAAAATAAGGGCATAGTTGATAATAATTATTATTTAAAAGTTACCGGGCCAAGCTGGGCAAGCCTGGAATCAACAAGCGCGCAGGCAATGGCGGGCAAGCTGGCAGTGGTAAATTTAATATTATTCCCGCGACTCGGGACAGCCGGCGATTTCAAAGTGAATGTTGAGGCAACATCTGCAAGGGGGGAACAAAAAGTTTCACGTGAGATAGTCGCGAATGTTTTGCAGTGTTATGCTGCGAATGTAAAAATTTTGGCCGAACAAGATACTATTTGCCCTGGGACAGAGAAGGCGTATTCAGTTCAGGTTTCGAATTTAGGTAAATACGATAGTGATTTTGTTCTTTCCACTTCAGGTACGGGTTTTGCGTCACTTGATGCGACGTCAGTTAAACTCAAGGCAGGAGAGAGTGCAACAGTTAATCTAATTGCAAGCCCGAAAGATACAGAGCCTGCAGACTATGCCGTAAAAGTTTTGGCTGAACAGGCTGGCGTTGTTAGTGCCAGCGATCAGCTCGTATTGAAAGTACTGCCCCGTAATTCGTGCTTTGGGGTGCGTACTACGCCTGCAGAACAGCAGGTAAATGTTGCGCGCGGGCAGGGAGCGCTTATACCAGTCGTTGTTGAAAACCTTGGCAGGGAGTCTGCGACATACAACCTAGATGTTTCGGGTTCCGGTGCGGCTTATGCAAAACTAAATCCAAGTACTTTGACGCTTGGCGGTTCAGAGGCCGGCACAGCATATGCCTATGTGGCAGTTCCCGCCGATGCACCACAACAGAATTATAAGCTTACAGTTTCCGCCAGGCTTCAAGACGGCGCAGTTTACAGTTCATCTACAATATCTATTAGTGTTGCTGAGAGCAAGCCAGAGGTAAAACCGGCAATGCCAGAAAAGCCAAAGGTCGAGCACACCCTGCCAGACTTCTCCGCGCAGACACAGTCTATAAAGGGCTTTTTCGCCGGCCTGCCAGCAAAGGCAGGCGCTTTGATTAGGTTGGTAAGGCACACTGGTGCAAGTGTTGTAAGCTCAAGCCATAACATAGAGCTACCAAAGATAACATTGGCAAAACCAGCTTTGCACTTGCCAGAGAAAGTTAGTGGCGCAGTAGACATGGTTAAAACTATAGATGTGCGAGCAAGGAATAAGGCAAATAGTGTGGTGGGTCCGTACACCGAGGCAGTTAAGCAGCCACTGAGGCAGGCAAGGAATTTGTTTAGGAATTTAATTCACAGCAAGACGTTTGGCTACAAGAACTGGCAGCTTGGCATAGCTGTTGTTCTAGTGCTGGCAACTATACTTGCAGTTGCCCGTTCTTGGCCAAAAAATGGCAAGCCAGCCGCGCCCGCTCAGGCAGCTAGACAGCCGCCGGTGCAGCCAGTACACGAACAAGCTCCTAGTGTAAAGCCGGCAGCAGTTCAGCAAAAACGCATGTGGAGGCGTTTTGTTGATTGGCTCGAGGAAGAGGATAAAGACTTTTTGGAAGGCGAGAAGAAGCCAGAAGATAAGATTTAATTTTTATCTAGGCATTCTCTTAGCTTTCCAAACGCGATTTTTCTCATGCTGATTTTATTTTTTTCATCGTTAGACATTTCGCCGAAGGTTTTTGTGTAGCCATTAGGCACAAAAATTTTATCCCAGCCGAATCCGTTTTCCCCGCGTGATTCTACTATGTCACCCTTTACTTCTCCATCAAAAAATTTTATATTTGCGCCGTTTGAGTAGCCGATTATGCATCGCACAGTTGCCTTGCTTCCGAAAACTTTTGTAAGTTTAGCAAGTGCATTCAATCCGATTGACTCGATGAACCATTTTATGAGCGGGCCAGGCAGGCCGTTCATTCCGTCAATGTAAACTGAAACGTCTTCAACTATGAAACTGCCTTTGTGATGCTTCCGAGCTTCCTCAAGCTTATGTGTTATTATCTTGTGCGCATCAAGGCTTTGAATTTCGATTAAGTCTAAATTTAACTGTTTTATTTCCGGAATAAATGCCTGCGCTTCCTTGAACTTGCCTGCGTTGCCAGTGATGAAAAACAAATCTGATGTCATATTTCAACTTGCATTAAGTCTTCAGCAGCAATTGTGTTTGCAAAAACTTTTTTTGCTTCTTTCAGCAAAATGGAAACGTCTTTATATCTTTGACTGAAGTGCGTGATAATTAATTTTTTTACGTTTGCTTTTTTTGCCAGCGTTGCGGCCTGTGTTGCAGTCATATGGCCGAACTCTGCTGCGGAATCTTTCATATCGTCCGCGAATGTGGCTTCGCACAATAAGAGGGCCGCATCATTTGCGAATTTTTCGAAATGTGCGGAATATGCTGAATCAACTAGATAAATAAACTTTTTACCTTTTACGGCATAAGTGGCGTCTTTTGCTTTAATTTTCTTTTTGTTCCAAATAATATCCTTTCCTTTTATTAGGCTACCAATTACTGGATCCTGCGTAAGACCAAATTTTTTTAGATAATCTAAGTTTATGTGTATTTTTTGTTTTTCCTGGAAAGCAAACGCGAGGCAAGGCGTACTATGTTTCGCGTTTGCTACGACTATCGAATATTTTTCCGCATTAAACGCGCCGGGTTTTAATTCCGTAACAGAAACTTTGAAATTTAATCCTATTCCAAACGCGTCTAAAACTTTTCTGAATCTTTCTCTTGTTCCCGCTGGCCCATAAATATCTAAGGGTTTTGCCCTTTTGTTCAAAGCCATGCTCTGCAATAATCCCGGCAGGCCAAGCACGTGGTCTCCATGCCAGTGCGTGATAAATATTTTTGAAATTTTGTTGTGCGAGATGCCAGCCTTCATCAGCTGCAGCTGCGTGGATTCGCCGCAGTCAAACAGCAGGACTTCAGGGCCAATATCAAGAGCAGTCGCGCTGTGATGCCTGCTTGGCGTTGGCATTGCGCTGCCTGTTCCGAGGATGGTTAGTTTCATAATATGATATTAAGAATCGTATTAATAAATCTTTATGCGTTTACAAAAGTATTAAAAAGCTATCGTTCCTTATTTTTATAATGAACCACTTGTTAGATGCCGATAAAGTATTAGAATTTATTTTGGACAGCGCTGCGAGACAACCAGTAGAAAACTGGTTAAAATACCCAAATTGGCTTCATGGTATGGGAGTTGAAAGCGCTACGACATATGGGTGGAAATCAAATTTAGGCGATGTTCAGTTAGCTGAACATTTCGAGGGCCTTGCCGGACCAGTTTTGCATTCGCTGCAATGGCGCGACGGACGCGGTAATGTCTTATTATGCGTAGAAGATGGTGGCCCAATGAATAGGGGCATAGCCGAGGCGTACAGACAAATAGAAAAAAAGTATGCAGCTGCTCAATCTTTGAAAGGCTCGCCACAAACTCAAGTTGAAGCATAGACTTTTTAACGCAAACTTCGTATCTCGTTCGCGAATAAGTATTTCTACCGCAAGAAATACTTATAAACCCATAAAAAGCTTTACTTTTGGTGAAAGCCACCTTGCAAGTGCCCAACCATGACGTAGGCGGTTGGGCGCCAAGAGTTTCGGCTTCTAACAAATGAGTAAGAATAAAGATAAGAAACAAGAACAGCCAGTTGAAGCTAGTGGCCCTGAGGCTCCAGAAACTGCCGAGGAAGCAGTTGAGCTGAACGAGCAGGGCGTGAATGCAGAACAGTTGCCGACTTCCATAGAACAAATCAAAATCAAAGAGCCGGTTGTTGGCTACTTGATTGGAAACAAAGTTGCAGTCCGTGAAGACTTTCAGAATGCACAGCAGTTTTTTGACCGTTCAAGTTTTGGCGAAATATTTGGCCAGCAACAGGGCGTGAAGGAGCAGAGGATTGAGTTTTCGCTTGATGAGGCGCTTTATCTAATGGAGCGCAAAAAATTAGATATTTACGACGGAAAAAAGAAATTAAATTTCGAACAATTTGTAAAACTTGCAATCAAATCCGAAAAAAATTTCTGGACAAAGTATCAAGTGTATAGAGATATCAGAACGCGCGGATATATTACAAAGACTGCTTTGAAATTTGG
>JAHFKX010000002.1:11083-23248 GCA_023245115.1 Candidatus Woesearchaeota archaeon | reverse complement strand
TTCTGTATTTAATATAACTGCGGCTGGCGAGCTTCAAATTCAAAACATAACACACTTTTCCAATCGAGCCATGATAGTTAATAACACTGGTTTCGTCAATGCATCAGCAATCGGTCAGATAACATCAGGCGGATTATTGCCAGATAGCGTAATTCCAGTCTATGCGAATGGCTCTGCAACACCAATGGTTCAAGGTGGTAAATATAATTTTGGGAATATTATTTTAGCAACCACACAAGCAGCACCAGAAAATAGAGTGAATATGTCTGTGGGATATAGCTGCCAGTGGTGCTATACCGTAATGGTTCAAAACATAAATGCAACATCTGGCACAGAGACGGGTGGCGGATATAGAGTGAGAAACTTTAATGCCAGTTCATTTGATATCTTCTCATATAATGGTGGAACGCCAGCAGGATATAATATAACTTGGATGGCAATGGGATATTAGCATGGCCCGAAAAAAATCGGCAGTAGATTTTGGGTTATTTGTGATTTTAATGCTAATCGTTGCAGTCATAACTGCCAACGCAACAGCCCTCTCTTCGCAAAAGTCAGATACTATTTTTCTTTCAAGCATTATCGGTGATGTCACAATGAATGTGCCGTCAAGCCAGCAATACGCAGCAGGCCAGCCACTGCCCTACGGCTTGCAAGCAGCAGCTGCGGCTTCAGTTATATTTGTAATCTCTGGCGTTGTGCTGGCACAAACTATAACATCGCATAAATTGCGAAATGCGTTTAAGCCAATTAGAAACACAAAGCTTTAAATACGAGCCATGGAAAAAGAGTTAAGAGGTAAGAAATGAAAACGGCCACGAAGTTGGTATTAGCTTTATTGTTTGCCATGACTGTCAGCACAGTTGCAGCCTTCCAGCCCATTACAATCCCAATGGAAGTTCGAAATAATACGGGCGGGATTGCGAACGACACCTCATTTGTGTTTAATTTTACGTTTTATGACAACCCAACTGGCGGAAGATTGCTTTATAATGAAACCCAGACAATAATAACAGACCACTTTGGGAGAGTTTTTCCAATTATAAATACAACAGGCATTAACAATGGGACAACAGTCTGGCTCGAGATGAACATCAGCAACATAACAATGACGCCAAGATTGAGAATCACAGGTACGCTTTATGCAGAGAGCGCAGAACAGTTACAGAATCAAACCCGTTCAACATTTACAGTCGGCAACCTCACAACAAATAATTTAACACTGCAGGGCAACCTTACTCATAATCTCGGCGGTGTTTTAATCAACTCAACCGGCGGAATAAATGCAAGTGCAGCTGGGTTCGGAAGCATACCGCTTGGCGTTCTAAACTTATTATTTTCCACAGTAAACACATGGACAGCAGGCCAGATATTTACAAATGTGAATGTTTCTGGAAGTTTAAACATAACTGGTTCATCAACAGCAGATAACCTGCTTGCAGTCTATTCGCGGACAGGCATAAGATTATTTTCAGTAAATCACGCAGGCGATGTAGTAAACTCTTTCATAAAATTAAATGTGTCAGATTCTGGCGAGGATGCAGCGCTTAGGGTGAGTGGCGACATAGGAACAGTCTTGCGCGTCAGCACGATTGGAGGTGGCTTTACACACATACAAGGTACGCTAAATATTACTAATTTAACATCTGGTACTACACCTAATCCTACTTTGCTCATCAACGATACGGGGGGCATCAACGCCTCCGCAGTCGGTTTTGGCAGTATCCCAGTGGGTGTTTTGGGAAACTTGTTTTCAACAGTAAACTTGTGGACAGCAGGCCAGATATTTATCCAGGGCCTGAACACAACAGGGCCAGTTAATATAACAACGCAGTCAGGTGATAGCTTTGATGCATTTACAGTTTTTAGCCCAGCAGGCGTGGTATTAACGCGCATATCTAACACCCGCTTCCATACATCGCAGCCCGTTAATATAACTGCACTAAGCAATGCAAATGCCTTTTCCGTACGAAATAATTTCGGTGTAAATATTTTCCGGGTTGAGTCGAATGGCGGCGGCATAATACACGCAGAAAGTACACTCAACATAACTAATATAACTCACACGATCGGTGGATTGCTAGTTAATTCAGCCGGCGGCATCAACGCCTCTGCAATAGGATTTGGAACTGTGCCACAGGGGGTTTTAGATACAATCAGGAACTGGACAGCAGGCCAGATATTCGGCAAGATTAATCTTACCGGTGTCGTAAATATATCCGCGCCAGTTTACACTTCTGGAAATATTTCTAGCATATTTGGTGGATTGCTAGTCAATGAAACTGGCGGTATCAATGCCTCAGCAGTCGGCTTCGGAACTATACCCACGGGCGTGTTGCCAGTATTTCCAAGCGGGCAAGCCGTACCAGTAAAGGGGTTACGTGCGGCGTTTGGAACTGCAATCGGAGTAGCTACGGCCAGTAATAGTGTAGAAGAAATAGTTAATATGAGCGCAGGCTTTTCTTGCACAGCGTGTTACAGTGTTGTGGCCAGTAATGGAAATCAAACTGTGGTATTGGGTGGAACATATACGATAATTAACATAAATGCAAGCCAGTTTAATATTACTGTTTGGGCCGGCGGTGCACCGAAGTATATGAATGCTTCGTGGATAGCAATAGGATATTAGAGCTAAAATGAAATGGAAAAGAAAATACTGATAGGTTTGTTTTTTGCCTTAATTTTAGCTGCTACAATTTCTACAGTAAATGCCGAACTGCTAACATCGCCCAGCATTAACGTTACTGTTTTTCCAAATGCATTTGGCGGAGGAATGCTGGCAGGCATGCGGGGGGCCAGCGCGATGTTTAATGCAACCGTAATCATGACGCCCGGCGGTATTTTGTCGAGTTCTGAGCGCAATGTTACAGTTGGCTTTGTTCTCTTTCCACCCATAACTGTGGAACATCCAATACCACAAGCGGCAGTTGCCGCAGTGGCAGGTGGCGCAGCAGGTGCTTCATCCGGTGGTGGCGGGGCCGGAGTATCAGGCACGCAAGCATCTACGTTGTCAACAGTAGCAACGAATGTTCCATCGTCAGTTGCATTTACAGCAAATCCCTCGCAAGTTAGCAATGTTGAGTTTACGTTATCCGAACCGGCAATTAATGTAAAAATAATAGTTGCAGAGGTAACAGCGCTTAGCGTGCCGCCCGTAACAAACAGCGTACCAAGCACGGATAAAGTGTACAAAAACATACAAATAGAATTGAGAAATGTTCGGTCCGTAGCAATAAAAGAGGCCAAAATACAATTTAGTGTCGATAAATCATGGTTAGCTGAAAATAATATCGCCAAAGATACTGTCACGCTTTATCGTTACGAAAACGGCTGGCATGCCTTAGCAACTAAATCAGTCAGTGAGGAAACTGGTGTCGTGCGGTATGTTGCAACAACGCCGGGCTTCTCAACGTTTGCAATAGTTGGCAAGCCTTCTGCCCAAGCAATCGCAGTTGATGAAAAAACACAAGAAGCTGTGCAGCAGTTAATAGCCGATACTGGTCAGCCAAAATCACTTTCAGCATTTCCAGCTGTGCCGATTGGCCTGCAAACCGCAGCCGCAGTTTCTATAGTTTTAGTAATAGTAGGAATTGTGTTGATGCAGGTAATTCGGCCAAAAAAGAGAAGGCGCTGATTAAGGGGTTAGCCTTTCAGGGTCTCTTGGGAACAGGACTGCTTCACGAATATTTTCTAATTTCAGAATGTACCTTATCAGCCGATCGATTCCCAAACCGAAGCCGCCATGCGGTGGCATGCCATATCTAAATGGCAATAAGTAAAACTCAAAGTCCTTTGGATTCAGGCCTTTTTCTTTTATTTGCTTTGTGAGAGTTTCTGCACTGTGCTCTCGCTGTCCACCGGAGGCTAGCTCTTCGCCGTCGTACTCAAAGTCAAATCCGCGTGAGATTTTTCCATCTGTTTTTATGTAAAATGGTTTTAATGTGTATGGATATTTTGTGATAAAGTATGCATTTGTTTTGTATTTCTTTTTTATTAGCTCACCGACTTTCTTTTCTTCGTCTGTGCCGATGTCGTCACCAAACTTTAATTTTACGCCAACCGTTGAAAGTAACTTCAAGCACTCTTCATATGTTATGCGCGGGAACGGCTGCTTTGGAACTTCAAATGTTGCGCCGAGCAGTTTCAACTGTTCCGAACATTTTTTGTTTAAATCTTTTAAGAGATAGACAAACCACTCTTCCAAAACGTTTAGGATATCTTCTTCGTCTTTTATGAACGCCATTTCAAAGTCAAAATGCGTGAACTCAGTAAGATGGCGCATTGTGTGTGATTTTTCTGCGCGGAATGATGGCCCGATTTCAAACACGCGGTCAAAACCTGCCGCAAGCAAGTATTGTTTGTAGAGCTGCTGGCTCTGGCTCAGAAAAACTTTTCTTCCGTAATAGTCTGCCTGAAATAATGTTGCTCCGCCCTCTGTGCCCGCAGCAACTAATTTTGGTGTTTGCATTTCTATGAAGCCTTTTGCGAGCAGGAAATCTCGCGTAGATGCATTGGCCTGCGATCGTATCTTGAAGATTGCCAAGTTTCTTGGGCTTTTCAAATCAAGCACGCGATAATCAAGACGCTTGCTCAAATCTGTCTGTATCTTTCCAGAAATATCAATAGGCATTTTTGGTTCGGATAAATTCAGAACTTCAAATTCCTTCAGCTCGATTTCATTCCCACCAGACTTTTGTTTTGATGCCTGAACTTTTCCGGTTGCAAGGATTACGGACTCATTTGTCAGTTTGGAGATTTTTTCTATCAGTTTTGCGTCGGTTGAAACTAGCTGCAAATAACCAGTTCGATCTCGCAGCTTGATGAACGCGATCTTGCCAAGCGATTTAACGTCAGCAGCCCAGCCAGCTACAACAACTAATGAGCCAGGCTTGCTTGCCTGTACTTCTGACGAATAAACTCGTTTGTGGAGATCTAGCGCCATATTTATTAGCCAGAACTATCATTAATAAATTTAATGTTAGTCAACCTCTAAGAATTTCTGGAACTTCTTGCTCTTTAGCTGTTTAATCGGCGCCCAGCTGTGCCTTATGTACTTGGACAGCTTGTTCTCCCAGTGTTCCTGCACAAATTTCTGCGTGACTTCATCAGACATATAGCCCGAGCCGAATTCCAGACCTATTTCCTTGCGGATTTTTTCCACTTCGCGGTCGCCGGTGACTTTTGCGATTACTGAGGCAGCAGAGCACTCTGGGTGGTTCACGTCGCACTTATGCTCTGCGTGAATGTCCACGTCTTTGTTTTTTAGTGTTGCTTTGATGTAATCCGCGAATTTTTCGGCTTTTGGTGAGGTCGGCGAGTCTACAAAAACAATATCTGGTTTTAGCGCATCAATAATTTCCGCGGCTTTTTGCGCCTCAAGTAGATTAATGTTCAGGCCAACCGAGGCGCGAGCATCCATTTCGTCGGGCAAGACAATAATTTCTTTGTGACCATCCGCAAGCTTTAGGATTTTGTCAAACATCGCCTCGCGCTGAGCAGGTGTTAGAAGTTTAGAATCTTTCACGCCAATTTTTTTTAGTTCAGAAAGTTTTGACTCATCAAACATAGTGCCGGCAATTACCATTGGCCCAATTACTGGTCCGCGCCGTGCTTCGTCTATTCCTAAAATCTTCATATTAAGTATAGCGGGAGTTGGAGTTTCTTCACATGTGGCGTTATTGGCATCGAAGATGCCTCACCTTTTTTTTAGGGTGCCACGGGACCTTTTCTTTCACAAAAGAAAAGGGAGTGTGTTTTGAACCAACGACCTTCGGGTATCCCTTGAGCTGGAACTTTTATCACTTGCTCGGAAGCCGCTATGCGCCTTCCTCGTACGTGAAAAATGCTCGCATTTTCCAGCGTATCGAAATTTTGCCACAGCAAAATTTCGTCTATGAGCCCGACGAGCACTCCAAGCTGCTCTATCCCGCTATTACTAAGGCATTGAAATCAGATTTAAAAGGCTTTACTCATTGCTTGGACAGCGCAGCCCCATGGTCTTAGTTTCAAAAATTTATAACCTAAAAACCCAATCATAAATTCTTAATCTTTACCAACCCAGCAATTGCCTGATGATAGCTCTGCGCGCTTTTTGTCAGCTTGCCATTTGTAACAAAGATGGCCGGCAGCTTCTTGTTCTGGCCTTCAGTGTATACGACTGACAGGTCAGCCTCTGAAATTGTTTTTTTATCGCGGACAATAATTAAGATACGCATCGGTCCGATTGATGTTGGTATCGTGGCCACTATGTCCGCATCCCTGCCTCTTTTCCTTAGCTCTTTGCTAATAATGTCTGCGCGCCCATCAACTAAAAATGCTAGCGCCTTCTCGACAAGCAGGCCATCTTGTTGCTTAGGACTTATTTTTTTGCCAACCTCAGAAATAAAATGGCTAACAGCACTTTTAACTTCCTGCACCGGCTTTGCTAGCTGTTCTGCAATGGCTGGCTTGAACCTATCAAGGAATTCTTGGTTTGTTTCGCGGGTCGAGCTGTTATGTGTAATTTGTGGTCTGATGTGTGTTTCTTCTGCGGTGCGGACTTCCGGTAGCGGTTTGGCAACTGTTTTATCAACCGCCCGCTCTGCAACAGATGGTGCAGTTATTTTGGCTTGTATTTCCTTGGCTTCAATTTCTGCCAGCCTATCTGCAAAGGCCTTTTGCCTCGCAGTAACTTCGGGGCTCTGCGGAACTTCTCTGGCAAACATTCTTGCGGTTTTTTTCCCGCTTTGTTGTAGAGTTATAATCCGTGCGTTAGCTGCGCCCTCTTGGCCAGATAAATGGTATATAAAAGAAGTGCCAATTCGTTCTTTGGTTTGTTTTATTTTACCCGTCTCGACTAGCTGTGCCAAGTATGCTGTGGCCAAAAACGAGTCAACGCCGAGCTTGGAAGCGACCTCTACCGGCAATACTGGGCCCTGCGCCCGTACTACATCAAATGCTTTATCCAAATTATTCTGGCCAGGCATAGGGTTTGCATAAACTTGCAGGTTTTAAATTTTTGTATTGTATTATTACTAAATGCATCTGCCACATTTTACACCAATTGGGCACTTAATAATTACTTTGACTTGTTGCCTACCTGCAAGTTTAAGTTAACGCCAGATTACTTCGTGGCTGATGTTGCCGAGCAAAGCGTCAGCCAGTTTTACACCGCCAACTGCTTCTGGTAATATTATGAAATCAGCGCCAGCCTGTTTAAACTTTTTTATCAGTTTTCCATCGCTGATTCTTGCACCTATCCGAACAGTCGGATTAAGCTCTTTTGCAGTCATTATCAGAAGCAAATTTTTTGAGTCATCACCAAGTGTTGCTATGACGCCCTTTGCAGATTTTATATTTGCCTTGCTCATTATGTGTTCATCAATTGCCCCGGCCTCCAAAACCAAAAATCCTTCAGCTATCAATTTATCAATTACGTCACGGTCTTTTTCTAGAAATAACACTTCTTCGCCTCGCTGCTTAAGCCTAGCGCCAACGTGCTTGCCGACACGGCCAGCGCCGCAGACTACATAGTGATCCCTTAGTGCCGAAATTGCTCCTGCCATTTTTGCCTCCTTGAAATATTCGCCGAACTTGCCCTCGATTGCAAGGCCAAAGGCAGTCCAGATTGCGAACCAGATTAATATTATGCCCACAACACTTAAAAATGTATTTAGTAACTTGCCGGTTTCAGATAGGGCATGGGTGTGCTGGAAAGAGAAGCTTTCTATCGTGATTGCAAATGCTGTGGTTGGCGAGATTGACTCTGTTCTAACAAATCCAAATATGCCAATTAGTAAAATTGCGCTAATCAAGGCCAAAAGTGTAATGAGTTGCCTTGGCAATAAGTGCGGATTGGTATATATCTTGGTGGCCATTTTTCTATCCGTAGTTTGTTGTTTATAAATTCTATGCAGGGAGAAGGATTCGAACCTTCGAAGGCACTAAGCCAATCGCTCTCTACGGCCCGGTAAAGCTTTTGTGCGATTGTAAATCGCACCGCCTTTCTCTTTTGGTTCCCGGGAGCTTTTCTCTTTCGCGAAAGAGAAAAGGTGCCGCTTGAGGCGATCACGTTTGACCACTTCGCTACCCCTGCACAACAAGATATTTAAAAACTGGTTTATAAACGTGTCTGAAATGGATATTTGGAATAGGCTAGCACAAATTAATATCAAAAACAAAAAGAGGTTTCAGAATTTATTTTCTGAAATTGTGTCAGAATTTCAGGCAGGCAAGTTTAATCTAACAATTGGTGAAATAGAGAACACGGATTATTTTACTGTAATTGAAGATAACAGAATGGATAGCTACTTCATCCACATTGTCCCAAAAGAAATTTATGGCCTGTTTAAGGAAATGCAAAAAATCCCAAACTCATTTTTAGGATTTTCAGTCTTGGCTGGCAGCCATAATAATAAAGACGTGCGCGTTAGCTGTTTTGGTGTGCAGTGCAGCTTGCTTGGAAAAGCATTAATCAAAGATTGAAATGGTCCTTTAGATCTTGCAGATTCTTCTGGAGATTTTTAAGAGCCTGCTCGTTTTTTGCCTCAAACTCTTCTGGCTCAGCAAAAATTTCCCGCCTCAGGACTGCAACATCCGGCGCATGAATCTTGAATTCGTGCTCTTTTAGCAAATGTTTGAAAGAATCCTTCAGCATTAGCGTGTCAAACTCCATAATATCTGCGCGTAGTTCGTTAATTATTTTTTTTGCATCTGTCATAGCAGAATGTTTTTCCCGCAGGTCCTTCAGAAGTTCTAGCCCACCCTTAATGCCATGGCCAAAATTTTCGGAAAGCCGCTCAACTGCCTGCTGCATTGCCACTGGATCGCGTAGCTGGATAAACTCAATATCTTGCGGCCTTACCATAAAAATAGTGTGAAATATACATTTAAATACTTTTGTCTTAACCGCCTGAAAGTGCGTCGGTAGTCTAACCTGGTACTTTAGTGCAGGAAAGGACACAAGCTTCCCAAGCTTGGTATTCGGGTTCAAAATTTATTGAAAGTCCCGACCGGCGCATTTTAGAAATGCTTAAATATCTTTTGGTTTTGAAAGAAGCATGGTTGATAACATTACAAGAGAACTATATGTCGGGGATGCAACAGGATTTTTCGAGAAAGATAATTTTATTGGGTTGATGAAAAAATTACGCGCAGATGGCACAGATACTAGGGGATCGATAAGCAGTTATATGGTCGATGGTGTTCGGGTTGAGTATTGTTTACATTATCGTATGTCTGGCCCAGACAGAACAACAGTCAAGCTGACCGGCGACCAACAGCTAGTGGGCCAGCTCGAAAAAATAATTGAGAAAGAAAAAGAAAGTTTTGGAAAAAAGAAATAACTATTTACAGTCTGAAACCGGGCATGAATTTTTTCTTATCCCACAATCGTAAAATTTTATTATAATCAAGAATTCCCCTGCCAGACGTTATGCTTATTAGTGGCTGCAGGCCTAGCCTCGTGCAGGCGTTTTCGTGCAGTCGGATAACTGCGTAAGCATCCATTTCCATAATTGTCTCAAGCCGTATTTTTGGTATGGCCGTCATAATATCTCTAATTAGATAATATCCTACGGCGTGTCCAAATTTATTAACAATGCTTCGGCTGTTAAAAAGAAGCCCATGCATGAAAGTATAATTTAAGTCTTCAGCTATGTTTTCAGCAAGGCGTCTCGGCACTGGTTTGAATTTTCCAAAGGCAGCGAGCTCATCAGCAACCATAGCAACTCCCTCCGAAACTACATAATCTACTAAATAAAATAATTTTTTTCTAAGGAACGGCACTGTTAGCATTATTTTGCCAGATTTTAAGGTAGCCAGTAGCCCTTTGTATGAATTAAACGCCTTTTTTTCAGTAGTGATTCTTATCCAGCGATATAAATTAGTGGAATTAGATACTGCATGCGCAAGTTCGTGCGCAAGCACGCGTAATAATCTAGTTTCGTCCTCAAACGCGGTCGTATTTAGAAAAATAACAATTTTTATGACGCGGCCGTTACGCATATATGTACGCGTAACTGCTTGTTTTGTGCCGGGCCTGTTGAAAAAAACCGTGCGAGAAATTATAAAATTCATTTCAGAAAAATAAGCAAGGTGTTTTATTTTTGGCAGTATTTTTATTAGCATATCTCTGGCTTTAGCAAAATCAAAGCCAAAACTAAATAATAATTTGTTTGAAACTATTACTCTGGCTTTGCCGATCATAAATGAAGCAGTTTGCGCCATTAGAAAAATTAACCAAACCTTTATATATAACTTTGTATTATATTTTTCGTGGAAGTTAACAAAAAATCTGGCTATGGGGCGCGTGTACAGAGTGTTGTATTCAAGATCGAAAGACGCAGTAACATACCGGAAAGTATTTTGGAGCCATAGCCGTAAATCTGGCCTCAAGGGTTTTGCATCAATTGTCCTTTTATCTGTTGGCACGTTTATGCTGCTGCCAACGCCCGAGGACGTTATAGAAGTCGGTGGGCTGGCAACTTTTCTCACAGGCCATTATGGAATATCTGCAAGCAAAAGCCTGTACTATGCGTTGCTAATTATAAAGGGCTCGGCCGGTCTGCTTATCGGAGTTGCGTCAATTCTGGGCGGCTCATACATCCGGGATAAAATCAGGCATGGAATAGATCGCCATAGAACAAAATTGGCTGACTGGATTAGACCTAAATAATTATGCTCTGGCTCTAGCGAGCGTTCTTAGGGCAGCAAAATCAATTTCCTTCGCAAGTGTTATCATTGGATTTAAATGCGTTGGTTTTGCCTCAAAAGCGTTTTTTTCTAACCACCGCAATGTACTTTCTATGGATTCTATAAGTTTTTGCAGTTTCTGGACTTCTTGAGTGAGTACATTGTTTCTAAGTTGCACAGCTTCTTGTAAGGCCTGGCTTAAAGTTCGAACGGCCGCGAGCGAATTTTCATTGGCAACCTCCGCCTTTGCCTTTTCTAAAATAGTTAGTACCATATTATGTTAATCATGGCACGTATTTAAAAGCATTTTGGTTTCATAAGATATGGTTACATTTATAAAACCAATTCTGTAAAGTCAATCTAAGGGCCGGTGGTCTAGAACAACGTTAAGTTGTAGACAATGGTACAAACCCGAAGCAGGCTTTGGCTAGTTCGTGTTTGCACGAAATGACGTTCCCTTGACAATACAGCCTTTTTCTTTCGCGAAAGAAAAAGGCTCTATGAAACCCAAAAAGAAAGGCGGCGGGATAAATCCCGCTAATCTGCCACGGATTTCAGAAGCAAAAGGGGAAAGGTCGCAGGTTCGATCCCTGCCCGGCCCACTAAAACAAAAGCATTAAACTGTAAAAATAAATGTAAATTATTTTAAATAGCAATCAGAAATAAATAAAGACCTAAGCCTCGCCAGGCCTTAACAGCTTGCGGTTCAGTTCATCTATCTTCGTTTTAGAATCAGAGAGTAGCGCATTCCAGCCCTGAATTATTTCAGTTTCCTTTTGTTTTATTGCCGAAATTTTATCAAGGTTGTGCCTGAGGTCTTCGAGCTTTGTGTTCATGCTGTCAACCATCTGCATAATCTCGCGGTATTTATCGATTTTTACAAAGACAGTAGCGGTTTCCGATAAACCCATTGGTTTTTGTAGCTGTGGCATTGGTGGTGGCGGCATGCTGGCCGGCATCCGTGCTGGTGGCATCGGCGGCAAACCCATGGGAGGCATAGCAGCTTCTTCATCCATCGGGAAATTCCCTTGTTCCATGCCCTCATCTTCAGGTAGCGGTGGCATCGGCGGCAGTTCGGGCAACTCATCATCCCTCTTTTTCTTAAAGAAAAATGCCATATTATACAAGTCTAAGTAAACATACTTAAATAACTTATTTACTTCTGGCAACGAGTGACTAATTTATTTAATATTCTCGTTAAATTAGTTGGTATGCGCTGGCCACTCATCCTGCTTGTTCTGCTTATTATTCCAGCGGGTAGTGCAGTAACAATAAGCGAAATTATGTACGATCCTATAGATGACTGCGGTGATTGTACGGAGTGGGTGGAGCTCTATAATCCGGACAGCAATGCAATAAATATTACTGGCTGGCTCATTGATAACAAACCAATAAAAGGCGAGAATCTAATTATTGCACCAAAAGATTATTTAGTAATTACTAAAAATACCGCTAAATTTTTGCAGGCCAATCCAGTTTCCTGCCCAGTTGCAA
>JAHFKX010000002.1:0-11073 GCA_023245115.1 Candidatus Woesearchaeota archaeon | reverse complement strand
CGTCAATGTCGCTGACAAATTCAGGCAAGCTGCTGGTGTTAAATGATTCGAGCAAAAATCTCATAGATTCTGTGGCCTATGCGCCTACTGCGGGTTTCAATAAGTCTTTAAGCCTTGCTGAAACGGCGTGGCGCGAGTCTCTTTATGCCGGAGGCTCTCCGTGCGAACAAAATTTTTTAGAACATAATATTTTGTTAACTTTAGAACAAACAGATGCCAATGAACTAACGGCGCACCTAATAAACAATGGGCTGAAAGATGAAAATATAACACTAAATTTGTTTATTGATGAAAATTTTTCCGAGGCAAGCGAAACATTTATTGCTAGTTTTTATTCGGTGAACGTAACTTTTGCGTTTAATAACTTAACAGCAGGTGAACATAGCGCGCTAGTTAACGCAACTGTTGATACTTCATCAGTGGCTGCAGAATTAAATTTTTCGAATCTCCTGCCAAATGCAGATGTACAAATGTCTATCGACATTAATCAGGAAGCAGATGAGTATTGGATTTCTGCTAATCCTGAAAATTCAAGTTTGAATGCGGAAGTTTTTATCATACCACGGGGTTTGAATAATAGTTTTATCGCTGGCACGTCCGCATGCTTCGGCGAGCCAGATGTATCTTGCGATACTGCTTGGGATTTTTCATCTATGGTTGCTGATTTTGTTGATTTTGGTTCTTATGAACTATGCGCAAATATTTTGGAAATTCGTAATTATAATGATACAAATACAGAAAATAATTTTATTTGTGAAAATTTCACAATAAATCCGCCAGCCGGCCAGTCGCGCCTGCGGATAAAAACGTTTACGGAAAATGAAATGTATAATCTTAATAGCACAGTTTTTTGGAGCGCGCAGATTTTTCCGTCCTCGCCCGGCACAATCGGCAATCTGACAGTAAGCTTCCAAAAAAGAAATTCGCAAACGTCGACCGAATTGTTTGGGCTTGAAAATTTAAACCTGACTAAAGAAATAATTTTGTCTGGTAACTTTACAATTCCAGACGATGCTATAGAAGGCATGTACAAAATTCGCGGAAAGTTTACTGAGACAACAAAAAATTATCTCGACTCGCGCGATTCAGGCCAGTTCTGGCTTAACGGCTTGAAAGACATAGGCCAGGCAAACATAACATTGGTGAAAGTTCCAAGTGCATTGCAGTTTGGTTCATTCGGTGCGCTGTTTGTTAAATTTTATGCAGGCAATTATAATTATGACAAATTACGTTTTTTAGCGTATGGGTATCCAAGTCAGGTTCTTGCAGATACGGATCAGAGTGGCCTTGCAGCATCGGACGTTAACAATGCATCTATGGCATTAGAACTGGAAAATGTTGGTCGCGGCCAGGAGATTTACATCGCGCTGCCAGCATTCACACAGCAAAACTGCGGTTCTGATTATCAGGATAAAACGTACAGAATCCGGGTTCGCGCATATCAGCCGTCGCAGGATGGCTGGACTGCTTTAACAACATCAGACCTCAACGTGCCAATCTCTGGGAAAGGATTGTTTTGCTCGACCGAAACCAAAACTTCAGGTATTACTAAGGCCACAGCTTCAGTAAAGCTGCCCAAAGAAAAATCTGCTTTTCTGGAAATTTCCAGCGTTCCCGATTCGGTTTCCCGCAGCGAATCTTTCACAACTGAAGTAAAAATTACAAATAACATGAACTCGGCGGAGGCGTTTGAGGTTTACAGTTATGTTTTCGAGGGCAGTAAACTGCTGACCGAAGACGGCTGGACAGGCAATGCCAAAACACTAAAGCTCGAGCCAAAAGAGAGTAAAATAATTCAGCTCGATAATAGTGTTAATGAAGATGCAGAGCTCGGCAGCCATTCTCTTCGCGTACGTGCGAAAGCTGGCAAGTCACAATGGGATGCAGACCAGAAAATAGAAATAATCGCAGGCCAGGAACACGAGGCAGGCATAAGTTCAGAGGCAAAGGGCTCAATAAATAATATTCCGATAACTGCAGCGGCAGTCTGGCGGACAAAATCGAAAGACAATGTTTCAATTGTGCCATTAATACTTATTGCAATTTTAATAATGTTTGTTTTTGCGTTGCTTAGAAGCAAATAGTAACCCTTAATAACTTTTGCTTTTTGATTTTTTGCATGGAAAGCACGCAATCTGTAAAGCCGAAGATTAAGGCCAGCCTAATAATTGAGATAGCTGGCTCGCCACAGGAGCATATTGATTATGCATTAAAATTAATGGCCGAACAGTTCTGCAAGGATTTAGTTGAGGTAAAAATACTTAATAAAAAAATAACATCGGCGGAAAAAATGCCGCAGTCCGACCGTGTTTTTTCCGGTTTTTGTGAGTTTGAGATTGAGGTGCCGGACTTGGCAACCTTGTTTGTGATTTCAAAGGATTATCTGCCAAGCTCTGTTGAAATTTTCGAGCCGGAACATATTATTTTTTCCCGCGAGCATATGACAGAGATGTTCAATGATTTGTCGGCAAGGCTGCACGATTACGATGCGATGGCCAAGACACTCACACTGCAAAAGAAATTTTTGACGGAAGAGCTGCAGAATCAGGTGACTGAAAAAATAATTGTAGCTGGCAAGCCGAAAGAGGAAGCAGAGAAAGAGGCCGAAGAGTTCATTAAGAGCCTCAAATATCTCTAATTACTTCAGCGCCACTACCTTTACTTTTGCCCTGAATGCAGGTGAGCTGATTTTGCAGATGTCGTCGAGGCTTATCCCGAGTTCATTACACACAACAACAGCTTCATTGCCCTGCTTGTTGACCGAGCAGTAATCGGGAATTGAAGTTTTAACTGCATCAACGCCGTTTGAAAACCCAACTGCTTTGCCTGACCAAAAGCCAAACGCGAGCGCGACAATCATTACAATTACAACTGCTGCAACAAGCTGCCATACCATCAGTTCAAACCGTACTTCTTTTTCATCAACCATTTTTTTCCTCTCCAGTTTTGCCGTCTTTTTTAGACGTAATAACTACCTTAGACTGTAAAAATTTCAGGATGTTAAACTGGTCAGCTACGTAGCGGACTTCACGGCCCTCTTCCTCTTTTTTTACAAGGCCTTGCTCCTCAAGTTCTTTTACCTGTTTTGCTACGAAGCTCTTGTCAGTTTGCAGTGTCTGTGCCAAGTCCTTGTTTTTGTCTTTTCCGAGGAGAATAGCAGTAATTATGCGGAATGTCTGGGCAAGGTTGTGTGCCTCGCGCTTGCCAATGCCAAGTTCATTAAGCTCGGATTCGGATTTATCTAGTAACTCTTGAGCGTTTATGTGCGAAAGTTTTTCTTTATCTTGCAAGGCAACAGAAGTTTTTTCTGCGCCAAATTTTTCAACAGGCTGTTTCGGCCCAGTAATAGTAGTAATCTCTGAAACCTCAGAAAACTGGTCAATACTGATAAGTATATCTGGCTCTGCCCGTTTTTCTCCTCCAACTCGTTTAGGCATACAAAAACCAGTACAGATAGCCTTTAATATTTGTCGCTAATCGACTATACAAGTCGAATGGCAGAGGATGGAAGTTTTTGGTTTAGGGCAAGGCTGGCAATCCACTACCCAAAAAGCCTGCTTGCGCAGAAGACAGACGAAGAGCTCGAACAGTTTTACAAAACATTCAGGGCGCAAAATAGAGAAGCCGTAAGATATAGTTATGCGTTCCTTGGTTTAGCTGTGTTTAGTCTGGTTACGGCTATAGTTTACCATTATAAAACGTTAGAGTATGCTTGGCTGGGCCTGATGATTTCTTCAGGGCCAGCCGCAATGTATCGTGCCAGCGAACTTACGAATATAAATCACATAAGGCTGGGCCGCATCAGCAAGAAACTTGATGCTATGTGCAGGCGTCTTGGGCTCGAAGACCTAAGCGATAAACTGACTATGGAACAATCAGGGTTGAGCGAGCAGGCCAAAGAACAGTGGAAGTAATTATGAGTTCGAAGATTTTGGTTTCAGCACCGGTTTCAGAGAAATATATGTACTGTTTTGAAGAGTTTGTAAATGGGCTGAAAGGCATAGAATATGATAATTTTGAAATTGTTTTAATCGCAGATGATATGCCTAATGGAAATGCAGCCAAAGAAAATACAGAACGCATGCTTGGCAAATTAAAAAGCGAAGGCTTCAGAATTGTTTTATTCCGTGGTTGGAAAAGGCCCGCGAAAGAATAAAAGAATCGCACAATAAAATGCGCGAAATAGTTTTGAAAGAAAATTTTGATTTTCTTTTGACTTTGGACATGGATACAATTCCGCCCAAAAATATTATTCAAAAACTTTTGCAGCACGATAAAGATGTGGTTGCAGGCCTGTACTTTGGCCAGCACGCAGTCAACAATAAGTTAATGCAAGTGCCATTCGCATGGATGTTTATGAGCAGGGAAGGATTTTGGGGAAGAACGAGATACATGAATCCGGACGAATTTTCCTCAGGGAAACTTTTCGAGCTTGGAATGGCTGGCACTGGTTGCGTGCTCATCTCAAAAAAAGTTCTGGAGAAAATAAATTTTCGCTATGATAATTCAATGGATGCCGCTGACGACCGCTGGTTTTTTTATGATTGCCATCGGCTTGGAATTCAGCCATATATCGACACAAGTGTCATCTGTGCGCATCACTGGCAGGCAAGGCCATTTGACTGGGCACAAATAAAAAAAGAAGGAAAATTCTAAATTAAAATTACTCTTCCTCATCTAGTTTGGCGCCTTTATGTATATGTACGTTCAAAGTTCCTATGTGAACAGTTTCTGCGTGGATAAGCTCTTCTAATAAATCGCTATCAATTTCGCTGCGGTTTACTGGTCCGCCTACTTCTATGACGCGTCCATCTTCTTTTGTAAACCGAAGAACTGGTGCTGGCACCGGCGGTACGGGCGGCGCTGAATATTGTGCGGCTGGAAGAGTTGGTGCAGGCCTAGCTGGCATTGGTGTTTCAGGAGCATAGTCGCGGCGTGCGTCCAGTGAACCCATTGGCCGTGGTTCAGGCGTTGGTGCAGCAGGCGGCACTGGCACTTCAACTGGTGCTGTTCTTTCTATTTCCGCGACTGCTTTTTCAAGGCTGCCATCTTTATCGTTTGGTATAGCTGTGATGACAACGCCATCATTAGTAATTGAAACTTCCCTGTCGGGCCGCGAGATGCTAACTCCGTCTTCAGTAACTGTGACCTTGCGCCCACCTCTTGCCAGGCTTATATCAGCATCAGCTTCACGAGTTTCATTTGCCGGCTGTTCTTTCCAATTTTCATCATCGCCCGTTGCTTCCAGCGGGGCCGGTGAGTCATTAACTGGCACTGGCGCACGTGTTCCTTCGCGTAACAATCTCAGAATAAGTTTTTTGTGCTCAGCTACATATTCCGCAGCAGGAGTTTGTGCACCCAAAATTTTTACTGGGAATCTCCTTGCAGACCGCCTTACAAGTTCAAGAACATATGGCCTGCTTGCAGGGGGAACATCGCCAAGAACTAAATCATCTGCTTGTGTTGCAGTCGGTTCAGGATTTAGCCGTGGTGCCGCAAAGATGCAGTCCCACCACTGTCCGCCATATGCCTGTGTTAATTTAGCCCGCAGCTCGTCCGGCGTATTTGCTTTGTACAAATTTATTTCGCCGTCTGCTTTAACATCATATGCGATAATATTTTGCTTATCGGCAATAAGGCCCAATACTGTAAGTGAACCGTCTGATTTTCTGCCCGAGATCGTACCAACGCCGTATTGGCCTTGGAGTCTTTCATTTATAGTTGGAACCAAAATAAAAGGAATGGCCTGAGCAGGCACTTCGAATGGCGCACCATTAATGTCGGAAAATGTTTCCCTAGCAAAGTCTGAAATTTGTGCTTCTAATGTAAGCGAGCGTCTGACTAATTCTAAATAAAATTGCGGAGGCCTTGTATGCCCAGCGACTAACGTACCCAAATCAATTGGTCTTTTTGTGTGTGCACCAATAAATCCTTCGTAAAATTCTTGTTGTGTTTTGTTCATATTTATCACTTTCTAGTTATTCTCAGTAGTAATGGGTTTATAAATTTTTTCCATAAATATTGTTAATAGTGAAAATGACATTACGGATAAAATTATTTTTTGTTAATTATATTACAGTAGTGCAATTATTATTTAGAAAGATTTTTAAACCACTTATTCGTGATAACTCTAAAAGGTGATGATATGTCAGGAACTGGAAATACAAATGTTGAAAAACTGCCGGTGGTCGTAGAATTTTTACCGGGATTAGATATGGATGCAGGTTATGCAATGTTCGTTTCAACAGATCGGGTATACCATGATGGTGTAACCATCGGGACGCTGTTGGAAGAAGCTGTTGGAGAAAGAGCAGAACCAGCACAAGCAGACATGCAAGCCCTGTTACAAAGAGAGCACGACCAACGAAAATCTGATAGAGTTGTGGTTAAAGCCCAAGCAATTACTTTGGACACGAGTTTAGTAAGCCTCTTGACAAGAACTGCGACTACGCAAAAAGGAACAGTTGAGAATTTAGCGCAACTTGAGGTTGACCCAGAAACAAAACAACAGTTTTATCACATAAGGGCACGTCACGCAAGGTCTGAACAAGGCGGCAATTAGGGCGTGTGCTAACGTGACTAGGCCACATACCATCGAGAAATATGTCGTTTACCGAGTATGCAACAAAAGGACAATTAGCCATATTGGAAAATGGCATATTTCTCGTTGATGGTTGCAGGCCAACCCCAAACTTAACTGGCGATAGGCTGGAAATAAAAACAGGCGACATTGCCTTGGGCTGGCCAATGCGGCCAGTTCATTTGAATTCTTTATGGCTTGCATACGCACGCGCAAACGACAGGCTTGAAGATGCAATCAACAACGCCGCAAAAGAGGTTATCGCACAACCGTTAAAGCTTGTTCAGGAAAGCCAGATTAACTTTGCATTAAATTTAGATAGCAACTATATCAAAGCGGTTAGAACAATTCTTTTTGAGTTTGGTTTGTATTTCGTAGAGCGCAAGGCTTCTGAAATCATGGGCGCGTTGAAAAATAGGGAAGACACCAAAACAGATGCGCTCCTGTCGCACCTAGAATCAAAACTCGGCACGATAGACATAGTCTCAAGTCCAGAAAAGTTGCGCAGCTTAGTCGAAAATTTTATTGCTGTCCTGAAAGACCGGCCACTGGAGCAGTTCGATACTACGGTTCGTAAAGAATTAAAATCTCAGCTGGCACGGAAAGATGCGGAAGGTGTTTTCTGGGATGGCCGCAAAAGTGTCAGGCTTCAGCGTTGCAACGGCGCTGCCGATGCCAATGCCGAAAAAACAATTTACATAAATGGTGTCGCATATACTGCAACTACAAAAATAGGCCAGGGTGTTTTAGAAATGGACTATGTTTTTTCAACATATGAAACTCAGTTTGTCAGGAAACAAAGTATTGGGCGCGCGGAAAAAAGACTCGATCAGATTGGCGCAAACATGAGCCAGCGTGAGTTAGGTATTTTGGTCATGGCTCTAAAAGCAGGCAATAACGACGTTACGCTGGATCTTGGAAAATGGGGGCTAGTGCTTAAACCCGACAAAATAACAGTTTATCTCAATGTCCCGCCGTATGCGCTAAGAGACTGGGCACGTCCACTGCCCGCAAGCTATCATGCGTTCCCAAAAGAGCGTGTTGCGATTACAATTATAAAAGACAAGTCAGGAGAGTTTTTGCAAGATCATTGTACGGCGCCATACCTGCTGGGCGAAGGCTGGAGCCCGTTTATATCTGACGGGCATGGCAAGGATAGAAATATTTGTATGGGCACGTTCAACGATCATCATGCAACTACACTTCACGGCCTTTCATTCCCGCAATGGCTGGCAAAATACCTTTCTGAGGCTTATAAAATAGTTACATCCGGTTACAATAAACGCTCGGACCATTGGGGCTATGTTGGAAATGCTGGCCTCGAAATGTTTCCGAAAAAAACCAAAGAAGAGCTTGAGACTCTCGGAATTCCAGTAACAAATGAGGACTAATATGGTGGGCTTTAAAGATTTGATGGCAACTGAAGAAAAAAGGCGGGCAGAAAGAGAGGCAAATCCAGCACTTGCGCTTGTACCGAAAACTGTCAGGGTTACAGAAGATGTGCTCAACAAGGCATTTACGCTGTGCCAGCTCGTCAAAGAGGTACACGAAGAGTCAATGGAGTGGTATGGCTTTTTGCTGGCAAAGCGCACACAGCCAGAACTTGCCTGCGACTTTACGTTCGGCAAGCAGGATTCTAGCGCAGGCCATACTAAGATGAGTGGCGAAGACATTGCGAAATGTATAGAAGAAATAGAAAGTTCAAGGGGCAAAGAATGGATTATCAACGGCTGGATACACAGCCATGCAGGTTTTAATACATTTTTCTCAGGCACGGATCAGGAAAACAGAATGACAGTTCTGAATTCTGTTTATGCAAATACCCGCCGCCAATTCCAGAGGCCATATCAGTTTATGCAGGGGGAACAAAGCGTGTGTAAATTAGATGATACTTTAATGCTTTCGAGTGCATCCCCGACAGACCCAGTAGTTATAGTAAGCGGAGAAGATGCGAAATCAGTTAGCCCTGAACTGCTGCAAAAAATATTCAAATCCAGAATGCTTCAGGAGGCATGGCTTGGCTTTTCATATTCTATCGTCGTAAATGAAAAACGCGAAGCAAAGGGATTTGTAAACTGGCGCGAATGGCGAACCGTTGAAAGATATGCAAGCTATGATAAGAATGAACTTAACACTTTTATGGACATTGAGCGCGTTAGTGGTCTAGAATATGCGCTTGTAGTTGATACAGAAGAGTTAAAGAAAAAAATAAAGGCAGACATTACGCCGCCGTACCACGCACTCGGTATTACGCATTGGGGGCGCACAAGACATCCAGTGGGTGGGCCAGTGCCAGCCGCAGGAAGCCAGCAGACAGCGGAAATGGAAAGTGGAGAATGGAACGATTATTGGGAGTTTATATTTGGCAAGCCAGGAACTGAAGTCCTGCCAGCCCCAGCTACATTGAGTGAAGTAGTTGGCCAGCCGGTTCAGGCGAGGCCGACTGAATGGGATGTGCGAATATTTTTAGCCACAGCATTAGATTACGCAGGCCGGCAAAGAAATGATTACGAACGGGCTTTTGGTCTCTTAGAAATACTTCGTGATGCTGTGCGCGAAAGTGCCGGCAGTTTGGATAGAGAATACCAGTCATGGCTCCTGAAAAAAGCAAATGCCCCGAAATGGGGCGGCGGTGATAACGTTATGTATGAACTTGTCATGGACGAGGTACTTGTTATCGCCCTTACGGGCTACGCAGCCAGCCATCCAAGGTTTGCAAAACTTATGGCAGAATTCCAAGGCAATATGTGGAACAAGCACGGGGCAATAAGAAGATATAATACAAAAATTCCCAATAAAAATGCAGAAATTAAACCGGAAAAGAAAGACGATGATAAAGGCAATGGCAACGGCGGAGCAAAGCCCGGCCTTGGGGCAGGCGGGTTTATCGGATGACAAGAGCAATGTGGTGCAGTTCGGACAAACATCTTGAATGTAGTGCGTGCCATTTCGCAGTTGATCAGGATGCTACTGAATGTTCGCAATGTCATGAAGAGTTTGACGAGCCCGCAGATGACATAGTTTTTGAAGAAGTTGCTGGGCCACAGCAGGAAGAGCCAGCCACGCCGCAAAATATAGAAAGATTCGAATGTCCAGCATGCGGCGTAGCAGTGGAAGAAGAAGACGATGAATGTCGGTCATGCGGCACAGAATTTGCTGATGGAGTGGAGGAAGAGCCAGCTAGAATACGTGCAATCGTCGGCGCGGCAAGAGCAGCAGCCCAAGTGCCGGCAACAACGCCACGGCAGGCTATTCAAAATCAACCGGCTCGTGTCGCAGAGGAAAATACTCTGACAGGGATTGTTGCCGAAAGGTATGACCGGCAGGCCAGAATTAAGGGCTGGGATCAGAAAGAAATAGAAGGGACAGTTCTTACTATTGTTGGTTACAATACATTTTCAGAATATCTCGCGCTTTCAGCGTCTGCATTAGGCATTGGAAAAATTTGCATCATATCAACACCACGGGATTTGCCAGGCCCAGAAGCACCGATGCTAAAATTATCGAATGGCCAGTCAAGGACAGACAGGCTTTCTGATATGGTTAAAAAAGTCGGTAATGCCGACCTTGAATTTTTGATTGCAAATATGACCTCAAATGCGGAAAAATATCTGCTAAATGGCTCTTCTGTTGTTGTTGATGCAACAGACAGGCATGAGTCTCGTGCGCTGGTCTTTGATTACATGGAAAATGAAAGCAAGCACAGGCACTCTGAGTTCGTGCACTTTTATGAAAAAGGTTTCCTGATGCTCGATCACAGGAACAACCTAAATCCGCTTTACGATAAATCCGCAGCGGCTCATGACGTGATAACCGCGATGTTGGCTGCAGGGCTTGCGCTGGAAGAAATAAAAAAAGCGAGCCTTAATAGTTGCGAAAAGAAAGAAATAGTTTCTTATGAATTTGCAAACGCTAATAATGTTAAAGAAGATTACTCGCCATACAATGTTTTATTGATTGGAGCCGGTGCCTTGGGAAATTTTGTAGGGCAGGGCCTTGCGGCGTTAGGTTTCAATCTTGTGGATATTTTGGATTTTGATACAATTGAAGTTACAAATCTCAACAGGCAGCTGATGTTTTATGGTTCAGTTAACCAACCAAAAGCAAAGGTTCTTGCGGAAAGATGCGCAATAATCCGCGGCCCAGATGCGAAGTATGAAAGCATAATTGAAAAATTTGATGAAAAGTTTAGTCTGGAAAAATACGATTTAGTAATAGATTGCGTTGACAATTTCGAAACGCGTGAAATTATTTCTAAGGCGTGTGTCGGCGCAAAAGTTCCGCTGGCCAGCGGAGCCACAAGCTACTCTGCAGGTCAGGCAGTTTTGTATGTGCCTGGGAAGACAGGCTGTCCGAACCACATGCTTGGGCTCGAAGAGCTGGCAAAGAGGGCGCGCGAGGCTGTAGCCCAGCGCGAGCGTGAAGGCACAGGCTGTATCGTGCAGCCAGACCCATCTGTAATTATGAGTAATCAAGTAGTTGCCAGTTTAGTC
>JAHFKX010000101.1 GCA_023245115.1 Candidatus Woesearchaeota archaeon | reverse complement strand
TCATATTTTATTACCATAAGCGGCTCTGTGTGGCCGACAGAATCAACAATGTCAATTACCTCGCCGCGCAATATTTTATCATTTGCATGTGGATATGAAATCGTACCAAAATATCTATGCGATGGTGCCAGATATCTTGGACCGCCTGCTCCCCTTGCCTGCTGCGCGTTTCGCTTACCCATTTATACCAACCCCAATTGCGTTGTAATTTCGCTGACCGGCGTCTCCGGACTCAACTTTATATATGCTTTCTTTTTGCCGTTGTGCATAATAACTGTATTAACCGCCTGAACTTTTGCTTTGAATGCCTTCTGGACTGCCCACTTAATTTGTTTCTTGCTGGCATCGCGCATAACAATGAATATTAATTTGTTATCTGCTTCCATCTGGCGGACTGCTTTTTCTGTTGAGAGCGGGTACTTTAAAATGTTGAACGGGTCTTGCGCTGCCATTTTATATAAACAACCTCTCTTTGCCGAACCGCAATGGGGCTCTGCCTCTGAACCGCGGGAACCTTGCAGGTTCCCCCAGTTTCAAGTTCCTCCTGACCCCTCCGCTGTCGGATTTGCTGCGCAAATCCAACCAATGCGCCAGTGCAACTTGCCCCCCTTTCAGTTTGTGGCAACTTCCTGATTTCCCCCGAATGCCATCTTCGATGGCATAAAATATATTCATACAAACAACCTCTCTTTTCCTAATACTTCGATTGCGCCCTTTGTCCAGATAGTTAATCTGCCGGCCTGCGCGCCTGGTGACAGCAAAAATGCATTTAAGGATTTTACGGAAACAGTTTCAACGCCTGGCAGGCTATCCGCAGCCTTCTGCAAGCTGCATTCCTTTGAAACTATTATTAGAGGACCGGCTTTCCTTACATATTTTCTACCGCGCTTCTTGCCTTTGCCAGCACGGACTCTTTTTTCGGAACATCTTTCCAACTCTGCTGACAGGCCGAGCTTCTCGAACGCTGCCAAAACATCTTTTGCTTTTTTTAAATTTTCAAAATCAGTTTCCAATATTATCGGAAGTGACTTAATGCCGCTGATTGTGTGTTTTTTAGAAACTAAATCTAAAATCGCCGTTGCCGCTATCGCTGACCTGATGGCCTTCTGATTTTCTTTTTTGTTTAATTTCTGTGCAAAAACTCTCTGCGCGCTTGGTGGGAATGCCGCTCGACCTTTCACCGCGTTTGCAACAAAAGCGCCAATCCACTGGAACTGTGTTCCGCGTCGCATTAATGCCTTTCTTCTGATTCTCGACCATCCACGGCCATACGTTGTTGAATATCTGTGCCTTCGCTTTGACGTCGCCCTGCCCTGCCTTGTGCCTGCATCGGGATCTGTGCCGTAAAGCTGGCGCTGGCCTGCACGAATAACTAAAGCGGCCCTGCGAATTAAATCTTCGCGAACTGGCTCTGAAAACTGGAACGGAAGTTCTACCTCAGATGATTTCTCGCCAGTGATTTTGTAGATTTGTGCTTTCATTTTTTATTATCCTGCTAACCCATTAACATTTTTGCCTGAATGGCATTTCTTTTCCAAATCATGATTGTAATCAAAAAGATAAAGTGCAATGTTGCCTGCAAGCCTGAAATCTATGCCCAATGTTTGCCAAGCTAGCTGGCCGTTATCAAATACATGCTTAGCGATTTTTTCTGCGAGGTCTTTACCAAGTTCAAATTCTTTATCGAGATTTCTGGCCAAAGCTAACCATTCCTGCCTCGGCTGCGAAGTGATATTTGCGTATTTCATTTTAAACTAGCCCTGCTGGGATCTCCTGCTTAATGCAACTATTTCCGGTGCCTGCCAGTGCAGGTTCTTGCGCGGCCTGGCCGGATGTGTGAATGTTATTAATCGTTTCTTGGCTCCAGGAACAGAGCCAGCAATCAAAACATAATTGCCGCGAACCAAACCATAATGAGATATTCCTGAAACTGGATTTGGGTTCATTGTTTTTACATCTGCTACTTTGAGGATTTGCCTGTTGAATTCTGTTCTTTGGTGTAAGCCCATCTGGCCGGACTGTGCGATCCACCAGCCGACACGTGGCGGCGTGATCGGGCCCATAGTTGACCTGTGCCTCTGGCCCTTTTCTGCTTTATGCCTTTCCAATTTTATTCCAAATCTTTGAATCATGCCCTGGAATCCTTTACCCTTTGTGACGCCGTGCGCATCTACGAACTCGCCGGCCTTGAAAACATCAGAAAACTGAACATCCTTTCCGAGTATTGACGTCGCGTAACTAAATTGCTCATCTAGCGTACCGCCAGCAACTGGGAACTCAAATATTTCGGGTGTTTTCTTTCCTAATCCAGTATCACGAGGCTGCATGTGGCACAGAACTGCAACCCTGCATGCCTGCGGAAGTTTTGCTTTTAGCTCTAGCAATGTCGAATTTCTTTTTTTAACTTGAATTAAAACGCGAAGCAAATCTTTATCGAGATTATCTGCGACAGCTTCAGAAATAAGATGGAGACCGTATGGGGTTTGCGAATATAAACGAACAGAAAAGGGTTTCATGGGCGGGGTTTCGACAATAGAAACCGCATAATTAATTTCTTCGCCTTTAGTGGGAACTTTTGGCCGGTTGTCGATTACATTAACAGACGTCATGCCTGCTTTATAGCCACAGAATCCCAAGAGCTTTGGGGCTTTGAGGTCTTTTAGCTGCGACCATGTACCTACGTGGCCACGAACATCACGAACACGCTTTCTAGGCCAGTATGCTAAACTTCCTCGACGCGGTCGCTTCTTTTTGATATGTCCCATTTTTGTTTTACTGTCTTTTGTCCTTAACTATGGTTTTTAAGCCTTTTAGCTACACTATTTTAACGGAGTTCAACATCTAACACAACAAAATTAGGCTCTCTCTGCACTAGCAAAGTCCGCAAAGCTATGCTTCGCGTCAGCTTCTGTAAGGGGACCTGAGCATTAGAATTAGGGTTTTTAAAGATTTCGGACTGCTAAACTATAAACGCTATGCAAGCGCTTCTCTTATTATT
>JAHFKX010000001.1:16341-23365 GCA_023245115.1 Candidatus Woesearchaeota archaeon | reverse complement strand
CCAAGATAAAATATTGCTGCAGCTAACAACGGGAACAATGGCGGTCTCTGCGGATTTAAGTCATACGGCATGCCAAACGCCCAGTGCTTTGCCATGTTAAGGTACTCTGCTTCATCCCACCAAAGCGCCTGATTTTTTGTAAGCAACAAATAGTACAGCCGTATCGCGAACGCAAAAATAAATATGGCTAAAAAGTAAAGATTGTACTTATTTGAAAGCCACGCACTAATCCTACCCTCCAACTGCTCGAAATCCATCAAAAACGCTAAAGCAAAAAGTATTAAAGGTTTGTGTTGCGGCGCAGTATGTTTTTATATACATCTTCAAGCTGGCCGGCTATTTTTTCGTTAATAAACGACTTTGCCAGCCTGAAGTTCTCTTGCCGGGCTGATTCCAAAAAGCCTGAACAGCCAATCATAAATAAAAGCTTTTCTTTCAGCTCCTGTAAATTTCCATGATTGAACAACATGCCATTCTTGCCGTCCTTCAGCAGAAAATTCGGGCCCTCCTGTCGTGTTGCAATCGGAACCACGCCGCGGGCCATGCCTTCTAACATGCCAATACCAAAAAATTCAGTTCCGGGCTGGCTTGGAAAAACAAAAATTGTTGATGCATCAAGGCCGCGCAATTTATCATCTTCTGATACCTCACCAACAAAAACAACATTTTTTTCTACGCCCAACTCTTTTGCTAAATTCTTCAGCCGGTGTAAATCGCCACGATCCGGTCCCATGGATAGAAACACGGTATCGGGGTATTTTTGTAAAATATCCGGCAAAACTTTTATTATCTGGTCAAGCCCTTTGTATTGCAACAATCTTCCCAGGTTACAGATTACGATCTTATTTTTAAGGCCATACTTTTTTACAAAATCAGAGTTATCAATCGTTCTAAAGCGGTCTGCCGGCATGCCATCAGGCACATAAAATATTTTTTTCCTAAAACCGAAACTTAGCAGCCACTTGCTTTGTAATTGATTAACCTGAATGCCTGCGTGGTAGAGCCTGTTGAACGGAAACTCCCACAAACGATATATTGTTTTCAGAATTTTTCCAAAAAATGATTTCTCAATACTGGCAAAAAAATTGCCGTGCGGTGTGTTAATGCATTTAGTTTTTTTGAAAAGCCGTGTGGCCAGCAAAATTATATCCCATTGCGGGTGACCGATGTTATGAAAATGCAAAATGTCTAAGTTATGGCGAAGTACGTCGCTTAGCATTCCTTTGTTGTAGAAAAAATAGTACTTGTAGCGAAATAACGTTGGATAGCGATGAATATGGATGCCATTATAATATTCGTACCGTTCATTGAGAATATCATCGCCGCGCCTGTCAGAAGTGAATACGTGAACTTCGTGCTGCTTGGCCAGCTCGCTCGCCAAATACAGGCAATTATTCTCTAAGCCATCCTTAAACGGATGAAAGTACGGTATTATATAGCCAATGCGCATTTTCGAGTAGTATGTGGAAAGTTTTAAAACAGTTTTGCATCATTCTTCAACCATGGTTAGGTGTGGGTACAGATGAACGTTCACAAATATGTCATGTTTTTAGATAAGTTCACAGAATTATCTGGCAAGCGTTCATTCATGCAAAACGCAAAAATTACCAAAAACATGATACTTTACTACGCAATGCCATTTGGCAAGATCGCGCACAGCAAGCCAATCACTGCACAAATAGAGCCTACGCTTCGCTGTAATCTGGCCTGCTCAATGTGCGTTAGAACTGAGTTAGGAATACCGCTTGGCGAAATGTCATTCGAAACCTTCAAAACAGTACTTGACAAACTCGACACAGTCGTACAAATTCATCTGCAGGGCCAGGGCGAGCCATTTTTAGCCAAGGATTTATTCCAAATGATAGAATACGCTGCCAGCAAAGGCATTGTGGTTAATTTAACATCAAACGCAACTCTGTTCACCGAAAAAATGGTTGAAAAAATCTGCCAGTCACAAATAAATAAACTTATTATGTCGGTTGATTCAACGCGAAAAGAAACTTACGAGGCGATAAGAAAACTTTCAAAATTTGATCAGGTAGTTAGCGGCATAAAACGGCTTACTGCAAAAAGAAAAGAGACGGGCTCAAAGATAAAGCTTTCACTGACGACTGTGGTAATGAAACAAAATATGCACGAAATTCCGAAATTCGTTGACTTTGCCAATGAGTTGGGCGTTGAGAGAATAGAATTCCAAGGACTGCAGGAAAAAGATGATTATTTGGAAAAATATGAAACAACGGGATTTTCAAAAAGCGAAGTAATAGTATCCAATCGCGACCAAGTTCGCGAACTCGTGCGGCAGGCCAATGAGAGTGGAAAGGAAAAAGGCATAAAAGTTATTTACGATGACGAAGTTTTGAAATGTGTCTGGCCGTGGCGCTCAATTTATTTAAACTGGGAGGGCAAAATCACGCCGTGCTGCGTAATACTCGAATACCAAAAATTTGGGCACATGAATTTGGCAGAACAACCGCTAGACGAAATCTGGAATGGTGATTATTATAAGATGGTGCGGGACGGCCTGCTCAATAAAGACATGCCGCTCTTTAAACAATGCGAAGGCTGTCGTTACGCAACACCATATATAAAAACTAAAACAGAAACATTACACCAAATTACTATTCCGGCTAAGCCAAGCGCCTTATAATAACATGCGAATTGCTCACGTATGCCCGTTTTTCAAGCCAACAATATGCGGCGTTGGTCAAGTAGTATATGAACTTGCAAAAAGACAAGTACGGGCAGGCCACGAAGTACATGTATTCTGTTCTGATAGCGATAAAAATAAGCGGCTCAAAAGAAAATTCATAATTGTCGATGGTATTTTTGTCCATCGCTGTAAATATTTATTCAAAGTGTCTGATTTAACTTATATTTGGCCAGAGATTTTTTTAAAAATTTTAAGTGAAAATTTTGATATAATCCACACACATTCACTTAATCAGCCCCACGTTTTTTTGGCAGGCCTCGCCGCGCGGCTCAAAAAAATTCCGGTTATTCATACAACCCACAGCCCATGGATCGCAGCCGAACGAAATACTATAGCTAAGATTATGGTATGGCCAGTGCAAAACATTTTCAGCAGGCTTGCCCTAAACTGGGCAAAGGCAATCATAGTTCTAAGTCCGTGGGAAATTCCGTTCATAAATAACATTACGAAAAATAAAAATATTTTTCCAATACCGAACGGCGTAAGCTCTGAGTTCTTTGATGAAAATTCAGGCGATGAATTCCGAAAAAAATACGGCATCAAAGGAAAGTTAGTTTTATTTTTGGCCAGATTAAATAAAATAAAAGGCCCGCACATACTAATGAATGCCGCAAAACAGATACTGCTAAAAAGAACGGACGCCATATTCGTTTTTGCGGGCGGAGATGATGGTTTCAAATCAGAATTAGAAAAAATGGCTGCTGGCCATCCAAACATCAGAATACTTGGCAGACTCTCGCGCGAAGATGTAATAAATGCATACGCAGCTGCGGACATATATGTTCTACCATCCAAACGGGAAGGCATGCCACTAACACTATTTGAGGCTATGGCTGCTGGCTGTCCAGTAATTGCAACGCCGGTTAACAATGTGCCTTATGCAATGTCCGAGCCGGAAAATGGTTTTTTTGTTAACTATGGCGATTCTGATGCTCTTAAACATCGAATTCTGCAGCTACTTTCAGACGAAAAGCTCAGAAAAAGGCTTGGCACTGCAAATCGCAAACGAGCCAGCAACTACAACTGGGACGATATTGCCAGCGACGTAGACGTCCTTTATATGCGCATGTCTAATAAAGCACCACAAAAATAGCCATGATCCACAAAATAATACTAATGAGCATCTTGCGATCTTTATAAATATTTTCAGGCTTTCTGGCTATTTCATTACCTGAATATGATAAATAAAAATAGCGAAAGACTGCATAAAGTGAAAGTGGCAGCGTAAACAACAAATTTTTATTGCTTAAAAAACTGTAAAGACTATACGACATAACTAATGTTGTTGTCGCAACAATCATCAGCGCACCGGTAACTTCTTTAGTATAAAATTTCAGAGCTGGCCTGTGCACGTCCGCGCTTTCGCGAAGCAACACCAGCTCGCCATGCCGTTTGCTGACCGACAAAAAAAGTGATAAGAGAAACGTGCATAGCACAAGCCATGGCGAAATATCTGAATGGACAATAAACGTGCCTGCCACTGCGCGCAGTACAAAATTTGAAGCAATGGCCAGTATATCTGCAAATTCTTCTTTGCGCAAAAAAAGGTTATACACCTGGCCAACTGCGAAAAGCGCCAGTTGCATCATAAGAAATTTATAAGACAGCATTGCACCAATTAAAAAAGCCACGGCTAGCAAAAAAATCGCAACCGCTGTGGCTTCATGGACTTTTATCCGGCCAGATGCTAAAGGCCTTGTTGCCTTCTCAGGATTCTCTTTATCTTTCTTTAAATCTACAATATCATTTGTTATATAATTTACTGACGATATCAAACAAAGCGCAAAAAAACCAACTGTAGTCAAAAAAATCAGACTTAAATTAAAAAATTTTCCAACAAACAGAAGCGGAAGAAATATTACGAGATTCTTATACCACTGTTTAACCCTTATGGCCTCCAACCAAACATTCATACGAAATATTAAAGCGAAAATCATAAAAACCTTTAGGTGGACAGCAGGCCAATCTGTTCTAAAACTTTTTGCGCTGTTTCATAGCCAGATTCAAATGCAGTATTTTGACTTCGTAATTTTGGGTATGTAATGGCTATACCTGCAAAAAACAGATTTTTTATTGGTGTTTCGCAGTTTGGCATGTATTTCGCATAGTTTATATCATAAACGGGGCTCGTATGTTGCGAGCGGGAAACCTTTGTCCAGATAACATTAATATCTGGATGGATTGTTTTAAGTTCGGACAAAAAAATTTTTAAAATTTCCTCGTCAGGTAATTTCATGTGCTCTTCTGGCGGCGCATACCGGGAAACCCAACAAACTTTCCATGGGTAGATGTCGCAAAGGTTTGTATGTTCTACAGTTATGCCGAACGGTTTATCGAAAATATTTATCCAATAGTACTTACTCATTGGTTTTTCCATACCAACAGTTACGCAAATTCCGGCGCAGTATTTTATTTGCTCTAATTGTTTTCTAAACTCTGCGGACAGGTCTTGTGCCACTTTAAGAAATACTGGTATCGGCGCAGTATTAATTACAAAATCAAATGTTTCTGTAGCAGTTTTACCGGCAGAATCATAAGAAACAAGCGCCGTAGACTCGTTATTAAATTTTATATTTTTAATGGGTGTTTTTAATTTAATGTCTGTGCCATTTTTTTGCAAATATTCTCCAAATCGCTTATAGAGCTCATAGAGCCCTTCCTTTGGGTAAACCAGTTCTCCGGTTGCTTCCTCATTCCCAAGCCGAACTGCAAGCTCAGAAGCTGAAATCATGGACAATGGGACACCGTACTTAACGCGCATTAGCGGTGCAAAAATACGATCGCGCACATTTACGCCCACTGCTTTTTCAAGCCAATCATGTGCATTCACACCCTCTAAATCGGACCAATTTTTTTTTATTTTTGACCAAAGATACAACATACCAAATTTCCATTTATCGCGCAAAGAAAGAAAATTCCAAAACAATGTCTTTATTTTAGAAAGCTCATATACCGTATTTTCAAATGAAATGCCCATTTTTATAGTATTGCGCGCGAGATTGCCTGTCAATCCAAACTCTTCCAGCAACGATTTCGTAACAAAATCAAACTGTAAAACATGATGATAGAAAATCGGAATCTTGAAACCGTCTTTTTCAAAACTGCTGGCCAGACCACCAAGCTCGCCCGTGGCCTCGAACACGGTAACCTGCTGCCCTGCCTCTACGAGCTTCTTTGCAGCCCCAAGGCCTGCCGGGCCGCCACCGATTATCGCGATTCGTACCATTTAGATAGCCACCTTGTTATAAACACATAACAGTCTATAGCACTTTTCCAGACTAAATCCTAGCGAAACTTTTTCGTTTTTTTCAAATAAAAACTTAGCTCCTGAAAAATCATTTGATTTGGTGTTTAGGGTTGCCTGCAGTTCAAGCTGTTCGAGCAGATTTAATTTTGAACGCGCTTTGTAATCTATCATAGAATAAGCAGCTCTGTTATTTGCCGCCGAATCGTATTCCTTCCACCAAAAAATAAATGGTTTTTGCCTAAACAGCTGTGCGGCATAAAAAGTGCCTGCACCAGAACTTATGAGCTTTACGTAACCATCGTTACTTATGTCTAGCATATCTTTTGCTATTGCTGCATCCCTTGTTTCGCCAAAAAAATTGAAGCCCCTTTCGCCTGTTGCCTCATTTTTACTATGCTCAATGAAATTTCCTGTTATGGCTGCTGTCACAACTAAGATAGATACAATCGCTCCAACCATTATATATTTGTTTTTAATTTTAGAAGATAATACTAAGAATAAGATTGGTGCAAAAAGCAAAAAGTATTTGACTCCTCTGCCCGCAGATTGCAGCAGGCCATCAACTGGCGCAGCCCTCCACCAAAAAAACAAAAATAATAACGCAAGCATCAGGCACTCACGCCAGTGTTTTTTCCAATCAACTGTATATGATAATATGAGAAGCGGCGTAATTACCAATAATATTGTTGCAACATACCACGGATTAAATAAATTAGCAATTGACGGCATTTTATTTGCAATTCCATGCGAGATTGATATGTTAGAACCAATGAAGCGAATTATCGAGTAAAATGGATTGTGAAAAAAGTAGTAATCTATGCCAAATCGCGGCAGAGTGCCCAAAAAAATAAATATTGACATGATTATAACATCCCTGAAATGCTTTTCATAAAAGAAAAATAACACAAGCAATCCGATTAACAGCAACATCGGCAAGTCATAAACTGCAAAGGACAAGCCGAGGGAAAGCCCGCACACAGCCAGCCAGCCAATTCGCTGCTGCCCTTGCTCAAACCTTTTTACAGCCAGATACGCCAGTGTGAAAAAAAATGCAGCAGGCAACA
>JAHFKX010000001.1:0-16331 GCA_023245115.1 Candidatus Woesearchaeota archaeon | reverse complement strand
TATCTGTGGCGAGAGCCACCAGACAAGCGGCGATGTTGCGAAAAGAAGGAATGGTTTTGCGGATTTAACACCAAATGCCAAAAGCCCGGCGAGCGCGATTAGCCATAAAACGTTTGCAAACTTTATGGCCTGCATCGATGGAAACAGCTTTACGAAAACAGACAAATATACTGGATAAACAAACGAATGGCCCGAATGCACATTCACATTATGAATGCCGGCAATCTCTTTTGCGACAGTAATGTACTCGTGTGTATCGTGAAATGTAATCCTAGTTACGGAAAGTGAAAAAGCCAGCAATACGGCTGAAAAAGCAATAAAGGCGGCCAAATTGAACTTATTCATGAACCGTCGAGAATAGCAAATTTAAAAAAACTTTGCTTTTTAATAAACTAATGAAACTACCGGCAAAGATTTTAGCTGTACCGACAATTTTTCTGCTTGGCTATTTAGCCGTACGGTTGATAAATCAATCACTAATGATTTCAAATTTCCCGCTCGACGGCTCGAGCCAGGATTATTGCAGCCACATCGCAAATTTATTTTTCTTGGGCAAGTATGGCTTCCACGCAGCAGTTCCCAACTGGTATGATGGAAATTACATTTTATTCAAATATTACCCATTTGCATGGCACTTCTTCAGCCTGCCTTTCCTCAAAATCACGGGCGATGCAACCGCAGCAGCGTTTATATCACTCACAGCCATGTATTTTATTGGTTTTTTACTGATTTGGAAATTTGGTTCAATAATAAAAATCTCCCGCGTTGCTCGGATGGTCTTTTTCGCATTTTTCTTTGTAAATCCAGTAGCAATCGGCGTATTCCTGAAGCTCGGAAAGCTGCCGGAAATGTTTGGCTGGCTTGTTTTCTTCGGGCTTGCCTCGCTGCTTTATTATTACAAAAACAAAAATGTTGATCTGCAGTTTGCAGCATTATTTACTGGAATTATGACGTTACTTTTTTACTCACACACGTTAGTATTTATAACATCATTTGTGTTTGTTGCAGGATTTTTATTTTATAAACTTATCAAAAAAGAATTTAAATTTGTCTTTGCCGCGCTTGCCTGTGGCGCGATTGTACTTATCCTGGCAACGCCATTGCTATTAAACCTACTTGATGCTTCAAATGCAGATAAATATGCCGTAGCTAACTCTGGAAGTTTTTATCCGCTAAAATGGCTTTTGCTGAATAACGCTTCGAGCCTCAACGACAAGCTGTTTAGCACTGCGGCGCCACTCGCATTTTTATTTTTATTTGCACTCTCGTACTTAACTAAAAAAATAAAAGACGAATTTATGTTTTACTCTCTCCCGCTTGCGTTTGCAGCTATTTATTTATTGCGCTGGCCAGCATACTTCCCAATAATTAATCGCGCAACGCCAGATATGTATGGCATGCTATTTTTATTTTATTCTCTCGTGATGTTATTCAAACTTGACACTGAAAAATTGCACAAATTGTTACGTACTGGCCTGTCTGCCGCACTGATAATACTGCCTATCGCAGGAATCGTCGCTTCAACCATAATAACTCCCTGGTTCTCTACGCACAGCGAAACTGCTAGCGAGACAATAAGCCTGCTGGATAATGTAAACGGAAAATTCATAGTTATTGGCTCACCCGTAACAGAAGTAAGAGACGCATGCGTTTATTCGTATGGTGCAATTTACAAAAACCTCAAAACACCGCTCGGCTGGAGTCCAATTGCAATACCAAAAGCAAGCGCTGAACTAACAAGAGCGGTTTCTATTGCTGCAAAAGCAGATAACTGCAAAGAACTACAATTAGCGGCACATAATACGGGAGTAGGAGTAACAGACTTAGTTCTGTATGGTGCACATTGTAGTGCCCTAGAATTATGCTTTAACAGCAAGATTATTAAAACTAACGCCTGCCTAATGAAATTATAGTATGGCGCACGCATTAGATTCAACATCTGCCGATGTGGACAGAAAGACTAGCTTATCCGAATGGAACGCGCGCCTAAACAAAACGCAATCAATGATGCTTTTGGAAAACCACCCCAATCCAATAATACGATTCGAGGAGCAACAAAGACAAAGGATAATAATCGCGCTGGCCAACCCTGCTGGCAAGATAGTCGCTGATGTCGGCTGCGAAAAAGGTGCAATATCAAAGGTGCTGGCCAAAAGTTGCAAAAAAATATACTGCATGGACATAGATAGTAACATGCTGGCCATGGCCAAAAAAGAAATTCCAAGCGACAATGCAGAATTTATCGTAACAGATGCACAAAACATAATGTTACCGGATAATTCTGTTGATGTTACTGTAAGTGCGTGCACGCTGCCGCATCTGCCCAACCCGAAAAAAGGCTTTGATGAGCTTATCAGAATAACAAAACCAAGTGGACGCATAATTATACACGTTCCAAATGAAAATTTTATACTTGCCATAAAAAAACTGCTGCGTGCGTTTGGCCTGAGCTTCATTCTCGGGCCGCTTTCGCCAACGTTAGCACCGGGCCACCTGCACATTTTCAGCAGAAAAAAACTTCTTGAGATTGCAAACGGCAAATGTTTTATAGAAAAAATTTCATCCAATCCGCCATTCTTCACAGGCATATTTGCTGTCTTAAAACCAATTAAAAATGATTGATATTTCGATAATAGTTCCGTGCTACAACGAAGCTGATGGCATAGCACAACTGAAAGAACGATTGCCGCCGGTGATAAAATCTTTGCAAAAAAATAACGAAGTAGAATTAATTTTTATAGATGACGGCAGCACAGACAATACCAACGAACTCTTGCACAAAAATTTCACAGACAGCTATACGAAAATAATACGGCACGAAAAAAACATGAACCTTGGCGCGGCAATAAGAACTGGTTTTCTCGCAGCAAAAGGCAACGTACTAGTAACAATGGACAGCGATTGTACTTATGCACCTGAAAATATTCCAAAGCTTCTTGCTGAACTTGGTGACTGCGACATTGTTACCGCTTCGCCATATCATCCGGAAGGCAAGGTAATTGGCGTTCCGAAATACCGGCTAATATTGAGCAAAGGCGTGACAACACTCTACTCAATTGTGACAGGCCGGCACTTGTACACATGGACAGCACTATTCCGCGCACAAAAAAGAAAGGCGATATCCAACATCACGATAACACATAATAACTTCATCGCAGTTGTTGAAATACTAATAAAAGCTATTAAAAACGGGCACAAAATAAAAGAAATACCAGAAACACTTTACGTACGAAAATATGGCATTTCAAAAATGAAGTTAGCAAATACGATAATATCTCACTTAAAATTCCTTACAGAATCTGTCAAAATATTATGGCTCACAAAATGAAAATTGCTACGATAATAGGAACACGGCCAGAGATTATAAAAATGAGCTCGCTTTTGCCATCATTTGACGAGCAGTTTGAGCACATCCTAATACACACTGATCAGCATTACTCTTATGAGCTCGACCAAATTATGTTCGAACAGTTACAACTGAAAAAACCAAAATACCGTCTCAGCACAAACAAAAACAATTCGGCTGTCCAGCTCGGTGACATGATACTGCAAATTTCAGAAATTCTTGAAAAAGAAAGGCCAGATGTCGTAGTTGTGCACGGCGACACAAACTCGACGATGGCCGGCGCAATAGCTGCAAACAAACTTAAAATAAAAATTGTGCACGTAGAGGCTGGCTGTCGTTCAAATAATTTCGAAATGCCTGAAGAATTCAACAGAATTGTAGCAGATCATCTTTCAAATATTTTATTTGCACCCGATAAAGTTGCAGTCGACAATCTGCGCCGGGAAAACATTTCTGAAGAAAAAATAAAACTTGTTGGCAGCACGGTATTTGACTATTCGCAGAGAAATAAAAACTTCGCAAACAAGGCAATACTTTCGCAGCTGAACTTAGCCGAGGGAAAATTTATTGTTGCAACTTTGCACCGCCAGGAAAGCGTAGATAATACCATAATAGTAAAAGACCTATTGGCCGCGCTTGGCGCAATTGCAGAAAAAATCCCCGTTGTCTTCCCAATACATCCAAGGACACAAAAAGCAATTACTGATAATAAAATTATTATTGAAAAAAAAATAATTACGACAAAACCGCTTGGCTACCTTGAATTCCTTGCGCTTTTGCAAAACTGCCGTTTCGTAATGACAGACTCAGGCGGAATCCAGGAGGAAGCGTCTGCATTCAACAAACCCTGCCTTGTTCTTAGAGATGTAACAGAATGGTCGCGCCTCGTGGATGCGGGTAAAAACTTTATTACAACAACTAAAAAAGAAAATATACTTATTCAGGCAGAACGGTTGCTAAATGACGCCGAACTTACGCGCGTCAGAGAAATTAGGTACGCAAACGATGCCGGAGCCAGTGATAAAATAATACGCATTTTAAAAACAACTAATTCAACGCCCGAGCTTTTTTAACGTATTCGTCTGTAATGCCGCAAGTACTGCACAATTTTTCAAGTTTCTTAGCGCACTTACACACGCTTCCGATTAGCCTCGCAGGATTACCAATAACAACGCCATAGGCTGGCACATCTTTTGTTACAACGGCGCCTGCACCAACCAAAGCGAACTCACCGATTGTGACTGGCAATAAAACTGCCTTCGCACCAACTGCCGCGCCTCGCCTGATAAGTGTTTTTGATAAAACCCAATCACTTGCGCCTTTTAATGAGCCATCCGGATTTATGGCGCGTGGATTTTTGTCATTAGTAGTTGTACAGCTCGGACCAAGAAAAACACCATCCTCTAAAACAACGCCTTCATAAACTGAAACATGATTCTCGATTTTGCAGTTGTTGCCGATCTTAACGCCGCCACCAATGTACACATTTTTTCCAATATTACAGCCTGAGCCGACTTCTGCATCTTTGCGGACTTGCGATTGATTCCAAATGCGTGTCTTGTCGCCAATCTTTGTTGCTTCAATTTCAACATCCTTGCCAATTATACAGTTACGGCCAATATTTGCATTTTCGTGAACTAATGCGTTTTGAAAAATTTTCGTTGCATCGCCTATTTTAACGGACGAATGAACCTCTGCAGTTGCATGCACGGATATATTCATAACAACACCCAAGTAATACGCAATAGCAACTTTTAAAACACTTTCTACTATATCACTTAGAGTTGGATGGTGTGATATGATTAACATAGCAAAGCCACTGATAGGCGAGGAAGAAAAAAATGCAGTCATGGAAGTTCTTAACTCCGGACAGATTTCACCTGGGAAAAAAGTAGCAGAGTTCGAACAGCAATTTGCCGCCTATATCGGTGCGAAGCATGCAATTGCAGTATCATCTGGAACAACTGCATTAAAAGCGCTGCTTATGGCACACAAAATCAAGCAAGGCGATGAAGTTATAGTCCCAACGCTGACATTTGGAGCGACTGTAAGCCCGATTTTATTCTGCGGAGCCAAGCCAGTTTTTGCTGACGTCGACCCAGACACATTTAATATATCTACAAAATCAATTCAGGAAAAAATTAGTCCGCATACCAAAGCAATAATTCCAGTGCATTTGTATGGCCTGCCATGTGACATGAAAGCAATTACTGAAATTGCCAAAGACAAAAACATTACCATAATAGAAGATGCCTGCCAGGCACACGGCGCAGAATACTTTGGAAAAAAGGTTGGCTCTGAGCGGCCCGCTGCCTTCAGTTTTTATGCTACGAAAAATATGACAACTGGCGAGGGTGGCATGATAACAACAAACGACGACACAATTGCCAAGGCCTGCCAGAGAGCAAGGAATCATGGCCAATCTGTACGATACGAATACGCCGAGCTTGGCTATAATTTCAGAATGACAAACATACACGCAGCCATAGGAATGGCACAACTCAAAAAGCTGGATTCGTTTAATACAGCCCGTATTAAAAATGCAAAATTCCTCCTTGAAAACCTGCCAAAATCAGTAAAAACTCAAAAAATTACTGCTGGTGCAAAACACATATACCACCTTTTCACGGTGCTGTTGAAAAATCGCGACAAGGCATTGCAAGTCCTAAACGAATCGGGCATTGAGTCAAACGCATACTACCCGATACCAGTACACAAAACAAAACTTTATCAGACATTGGGCCATAACGAAACGCTGCCGAACGCAGAAAAAATATGTTCCGAAGTGCTTTCCTTGCCAGTCCATCCGGCAGTGACCGAAGAAGACTTAGTGTACATTGCGGAGGTTATGAAATCAATATGCGAGTCGCAGTCATAGGCGTCGGAAGAATGGGCAGGCATCATGTACGAATATATTCGCAGCTAGCGGAACTTGTCGCTGTCTCAGACGTAAACGAAGAAAGTGGCCGACAAATTGCAAGCCAGTTCAAATGCAAATATTATAAAAACTACTTGGAAATGCTGGATTCTGAAAAACTAGATGCTGTATCGGTCGTCGTACCAACACCAATGCATAAACAAGTTGCCATGGCAGTTATTCAGCGTAAAATAAATCTGCTCATAGAAAAACCAATAGCCACTAACATACCCGATGGCCTAGAAATAGTAAAAGCTGCCCGCACAGCCAAAGTAAAACTCATGGTGGGCCATGTGGAACGATTCAATCCTGCCATAATTAAACTAAGAGAACTTCTGGACTCTGGCACCCTTGGCGAAATCAGCTCTGTTATCGCAAGGCGTGTCGGGGTCGCCGGTGGTGCCATAGGAAATTACGAAAATTTACTAGTGGATTTAGCCATACACGACGTCGACATAATAAATTACATCTTGCAAAAAACGCCTGACAAAAAATTCTGCCTAAAGGGCAAAGCAATTAACAATCGCGAGGATTATGCAGATATATTGCTGAGCTACGGCCACACGAACGCATTCATACAAGTAAACTGGATAACGCCGATAAAAATACGAACACTTCACATAACTGGTTCAAAGGGTTATGCTGAACTTGATTATGTAAACCAAGATCTAAAGCTATACAAATTAAATTATACCACAGATTACTCAAATTACAAAGATTTTGTTGTAAAATTTGGCCAGTCTGATGTGATAAATATAGACGTGCTAAAAGATGAACCACTAAAATTAGAATTAATGGCATTCTTGAACGCCGTTAAAAACGATACTGAAACGCCGATGCCTGGCGAAGAAGCAATAAAGGCCCTTGAAATAGTATTAAGCTTAAACTGAATCTAATATTTGACGCGCAAGCTTCTCTCTAAAAGCACTGACATCAAACCTGCGTGCATTTTCCGATGCGGCCTCTCCCATAGCGCGAAGCAGTTCAGAACTGTCAATTATTTTTTCTGTTTTTTCACGTATTTGGTCAAGCGTTTCTACTATAAAGCCGGTTTTGCCATCAACAATTATCTCACCTGGCCCGCTGTCCATGCCAAACGATATCGTAATATCGCCAGCGCTCTGCGATTCAACGATTACATTTCCAAAGTGCGCCCAATTTGGGTGCCAAAAAAATCTTGCGCGACCGTATAAATCGACAAGCTCGGAAAAATTTATATTTGCCAGCCAATGTATGTTGCTATCTGAAAATTTTAATTTCAAACTGTTATAATATGTTACGGCTCGCTCCTTGTCCTGCTCGTGGGTTGGCCCAACAATGTATAACTTATAATTTTTCCGGCCAAGTTTCCTAAACTGTTCGACAAGCCCATCAAAATGATAAATAGGATTATAAAATCCAACACATAAAATCATATTCTCTTTCCTTTTTGGCGGAAACAAGCTTATGTCAGTCGGTGGGTTTACAACCATTGCATCTACGCCCCAGTACGAATTAACCATACGCTGCGTAAACCTACTGTTCGACATAATTTTTACGGCGCGCTTTGCAAAAAACATTTCTAACATCTTAACAAGCTTCTGGTACAGTTTTTTGTGCGGCGGCTGTGCATTCAAATAATCGAGATTATACGCGCTAGCCGGGTAGTGGCAGTAGTGCAACGCTGGAATGCCAAATAACAGTGGCACAAATAAAGATGTAATAACGCCACCGGTTTCAATAACAACATCTGGCTTAAACTCCCTGCAAAGCTTCCAGACTGCCGGCGCGTGATTCCAAAACGCACTCAAATTATTCAGCTTATCCTTAAGAAACGTCCACTTCGCAGAATAAATCTTAAAATCCCCTATAAACGGGAACTTTGTTTTTAGAAACTCGCGGTTATGGTGTACGCAGGCAAACGCAACCTCAAAGCCAGCCTGCTGAAGCACATGCCCGACGAGAAAAGAAAACTTTGGCCCGCCCCTGAGCGCGGAAAGTTCGTAGGCAATTATGCCAACACGAATTTTTCTATCCATCGCTATTTCTTAACAGCCCATGATATCCGCCACTCGCAGTCAAAAAGTGTCTTAGCATAAACCCATCGGTTGGCAGCATGCGCAGGTTTCGTACTATCTCATCGTATGGCACCCAATCTGCAAGCCTGCCTTCCCTTACGACTTTTATTTCTGCCGGCTCAACCTCAGCAAAATATAAATGTTCTTCGCGTGAGTGGTCTACTTCTAAGCCGGGTGTTTCTTTCGCCAGAAGCGCTGGCTCGCCAGCAGAGCAAACTATTGGCAAATCGCCCTCCTTTAAGAAACTATAATGTCGCCAGAACGTCAACCGGCCTTCCAAATTAACAACAAACTCTTCTTTTAACTCTCTAACCGCTGTTGCCATGGGCGTTTCGTCCTCTTTCTCGCTTTTCCCGCCGGGAATTCCATAATAATGTGGATACCTTGGGGCGCCTTCATCCCTGAACTGAAGGAGAACACTTCTCTTTCCATTTACAGTTGCAAGCATCGCCACGCTGGAATAATCGATTGCCATACCACACCTAATTCCAAAACTCTTAAATAACTTTCTAATAGTCTATTCGCATTGCCTTTCCATTTCTGTGCAACGATTTATCTGCAACTTCGAGAACTCTTACTATTTTCGCCCCGTAAACACCATCAGTTATCGGTGTTTTGTTCTCACGTATGCAATCCAAAAAGTGCTTGCACATGTCTGGCAGGTTGCCTGAAATTTGGTGCGGATAAATTGCAGAATGTTTATACTCTAAATCTGCGGCAGTCTGTGGATTAGGATTTTTAAGCACAACACCTTTATCATGTACCTCTATCTGCGGGTCTTTGTCCAAATTATAAACCAGCATTTTATCTGAACCAATTACAATCGTCTCGCGGACTTTATGCGGGTGCAGCCAGCTCAAATGCACAGATGCCTGCTGGCCTTTTGGGAACTTCAAGATTAGGTGCGCATCATCTGCAACATCACTTATTATCGTAGACGTACCAAATGCGCTGACAGATTCCGGAAATTCTCCAAAAAAGTAAGATAGGATAGCTATATCGTGTGGCGCTAAGTCCCAGATAACATTTGTCTTATCAGCCTGATAAAGCCCAAGATTAAGCCTCCGCGATGTTGCGAACTTCGGGCTGCCGATTTCACCAGAGTCCAAAAGTTCCTTAACCCTACGAACTGCTGGCGAATATATAAACGTAGAATCAACCATAAGCACCTTACCTCGCTGTCTTGCCAGCTCGGCGAGTTTGCGGGCCTGGCCATACGTTTTAGCAATAGGCTTTTCAACAAAGGCATGCTTGCCTTTCTTCAGAACCTTCCTAGCTAAATTATAGTGCGTAAAAACAGGCGTGGCAATGGCAACGGCATCTGACCTATTAATTGCAGCAGATATGCTGCTTGTTGTTTCTAAACCAAATTTTTCTTTTATTTTTGCAAGTTTTGTTCCATCAAGGTCACACACGAGAACATTTTCTTTGCCAATTAGGTCACAAAATTCCTTTACGAGCTTTGAACCCCAGTAACCACACCCAACAACACTGACCCGCATATTACCGCTCCAACTCAATACTTGCTCATAGGAAAGCGTTAAAAAAGTTTTGCTATTTGTATGGCTGATGAAAATTCAGATACTTACCGGAACAAAGGAAAAATTTCCGGCCGTCCGGCTGCATGATTTTGATCACCTGCCACATTGGTTTCGCGAATTGGGTCACGAAGTTGACATTGTCGCTAGAAAAGAATGGCCAAAATTCTATATCAGATACTTAAAATTCAAACCAGATGTGATTATATCTGTCGGCCTGATAGCTGCATTGCCTGCCTTCTTGAAGAAAACTGGATTAATACGCCGCGCAATTCTTGTGAATGACTGGACAGATTACTGGACAGATATGATGGCCACAAAATATCCGCTGGCTTGGCTGGCATTTTTTGAGCACTACGGCATACAATATTGTGATTTTGTCGTAACATCAACAATCGCAAATTTGGAACGCTGCAAATTATTTGGAAAAAAATGCTACTACCGGGTCCATGGCGTTGATTTAGATTTTTCAAAGGCCGGGCCAATTGACTTGAAAGGTGAATTCAAAATACTTTACTTTGGATCGCAGGAGAAATCTAAGCGTCTTGATCGTTTAATATCTGCCGTAAATGAAGTCTCGAAAAAAATCGACTGCCATCTTTACCTGATCGGAAAGCCGAATCCGGACTTTCAGAAAATCGCTGGGCCAAACATTCACTTTCTCGGTTTCGTTTCCGACGAAGATGCGGTCTCATATTTCAAAGCTACTGATATAGTTGCAATGACAATGGATTCTGACGGTTCGCCAAAACTGTTCCAGTACTTCCGGGCAGGCAAGCCATTGCTCGCACTGCATGGTAAAATATCAAATATCATGACGCACGGTGAAAACGCATACATTGCTCACGATTTACAAAAAGGCATTATGGATTTGTACGAACATCCTGAATTAAGAAAAAAAATTGCGGCAGGTATTTCAAAAATTCCGACGAAAACATGGAAAGACGTCGCGCAGGAATACTTAGCCGTGTTGAATTTGGAAATAACACATAAACTTACTTAAACTTTCTGAACACGCGATATTTGCTGATTATTAGTTCCTCGACACAACCCCATACGAGATGATCAATTGCATCTTTCGGTTTCATTATCATCGGCAGGCCGTGCTTGTTGAAACTAGTGTTGAGGACTGCACCAACACCAGTTCTATTTTCAAATTCTTTTATTAAATCATAATACGGCTGGTTTATCTCGCGCTTCACAGTTTGCGGCCTGAGAGTTTTGTCAACATGAACAACAGCCGGAATATCCTTGTTTGCTTGCTCTGTTGCATCAAACGCCAATATCATAAATGGTGCGTCCGTAGCTTTAACTGAATACTCGCTGTGTCTTTCTGCTAGCATGCTCGGGGCAAACGGCATGAACCAATCACGTTTCTTAAGATATTTATTAATTCTATCACGCATGCCGGCAACTCTTGGGTCAGCAACTACCGACCGGTTTCCAAGCGCGCGCGGTCCGTACTCGAGCCTGCCCTGAAACCAACCAACTACCTTTCCAGAATCAACCAGCTCTGCTCCGGTTTTTGCTGGGCTGGCTAACTTCTCAAAAGCAAGGCCAAAATTTTCTATTTCTATTTCTATTTCTTCATCAGAATACTCTGACCCGTAATAAACATGCTCCATTCGCCACGGTTTGAAAGAGCCCTGCTCGCGCATTATTTTATTGCACATATACAGTGCTGAGCCTGCCTGGACGCCAGCATCACCCGGATTTGGATGGATAAAAACATCTTCCACACTATCATTCTCTTTTATGCGTTGATTTATCTTCACATTTAGGGCCACACCACCGGCAAGGCAAACCTTAGGCATCTTTGTTATCTTGACTGCATTTTTTACAAGCTTAACTGCAACATCTTCCAGAACTTTCTGCGCTGCAGCGGCTATATCTTCATTCTTATACTTGCCGACAAATTTCATGAACGGATTATCAGACATAAAACTCGTATCATATCTATAACGCGCGAAAAGCTTGCCATCTGTAAAATCTATCTTATGCGAGTACATTGTCTTGCCGAAATTGCCGACAAATTTCAAATCTCTCACGTCTATGAGCTTTGCAACCTCTGCATAAAGTATATCTGGATTGCCATAACATGCAAGGCCCATCGTCTTGCCCTCACCATCATTCGCCTTAAAACCAATAGCTGCTGTGGCTTTTGCATAAAAAAATCCAGGAGAATCTTTCTCAGGTGTTTTCGCAATCTCGCGCAGATCGCCATCCTTCCCAACATAAACAGTACTGGCTATGCCATCGCCAGTGCCATCCATAGTAATTACTGTTGCTTCATTCCAGCCAGAAGTATAGTACGCTGACGCGGCATGGCTAAGATGATGGTTTACATAATAAACCGGACAGTCTATTCCAAAGCCCTTCAAATATGCCCTAAGGGTTCTATTTTCAATTAACGCGTGGGGTATTCTCAACACGTTTTTAATATTCAACGAACGCATATAATACCACGTAGGATTTTCGAATGGTATCGTAACTGCGTCAATCTGGCTTGGGTCAATGTTTGCTATCCGTAAGACTTCTTTTACAGAATTTATGGGCAGGCTACTGTCGTGCTTCACTCCGGTCAGCCTATCCTCGTTTATAGATGCAACTATCCGACCGTCTTTTACCAGCGTTGCACCAGTTTCATGCGGCTGATGCGGCACCCACAGTATGCCTAAAACCCACACCATGCCGAATACTAAAAGCAAAAGCCATAAAAAAGTTTCGAATACCAATAATATATGGTTCAAAGATTAATTATCTGCTTTTCAGATTCCGAAATACGCACAACAATCAAACTTAGCCTGCAAAAAAAAGATAGCCTAATTATTGCACTGAACAGCAACGTCTCAGAATTTCAAAAAAACAATTTAAAATTCAAAACCGTGCAGGACTATGACATTGACAAATTACTGGCAAGCCTGCCAAAATTAGTTTATGAACACTACATAAAATGGGGCGAAATGGAAGTCAATGGGCAGAAGCTAAAAGATTTACTTAATATTAGCGGGTTTAACTTCTGGAAAAATGTTCAGGCAACTTTCTGTGACAAACTTTATGCGCATAAAACCCCTGGCCTGAAATTTGTCCTAATTTTTAAGGAAATTTTTTCTGCGGAACAGCCAATCGAAGTTTGTGCTAGTTTACAAAATCATACTGGCCTGGCTGCAAAAGCTGTTGCTAGCCAGCTGAAAATAAAATTTATCAAAAGCGCGCAGCAGAGTAAAAATATATTGCAGCCGATAATTACACGGCTTTCCCATGCTTTTGTTTTGACTAGGACAAAAAAAATACGATATCCCGCACTAAACCAAACTGGGAAAAAAAAATTAATGTTTGTGTTATCAATGCCAACCGCACTCCAAGTGCTTTATCCTATTATCGAAACTGTAAAACAAAAATTTGACGTGCTTTGTGTTTTAGTCGAGATTTCGAGCAACAAAAATCTTGAGGCACAAACAAAAGCTAAAAACCTGCCGTACGCCTTACTGCAAAGTTATTATTCAAAATACATTGCTGCGCGCGTTAAAGACACTTTCCGCAATTATGAAAATTTCGGATTGCCAAAAAACATAAATTTTGAATTTTGCGGAGCAAATGTTACTGAAATAGTAAAAACTGTTTTCGAATTTTACTTTCGCCCGCGGCAGTATGTTGAAGAGGTTATATTAGTAAACGAACTTTTCAAAAATGCGATAACTATCGAACAGCCCGATGTAATAATTACAGTTGACGAGTCCTCTGATTTGTCAAAGCCCATGCTAGACTACGCAAAAAGTCTGGGAATAAAAACTATGGCAGTTCAGCACGCATTTTTAGACCAGTATCCCGCATTTAACAATACGATCGCACCAGATACGATATTTACATGGGGCAAAACTTCTGCTGCGGAGTACGAACTGCGCGGTTTTCCTGGCAAGAATATAATTATCTGCGGCGCTCCAAAATTCGACACCCTGATTAACCAAACACATAACCTCAACGAAATTAGCATTAAGTACAACTTAGACTTGAACAAAAAAACAATAATGTTTGCCAGCCAGCCAATCTCCACAAGCGAGACGCAGGCAATACTTGCGGCACTTATAAATTACGTAAATAAAAATAACTTGCAACTTGTGATAAAACTTCACCCTCGCGAAGAAACATTATTTTACGAAAAATTCACACATACTGTAAAAACAAAATGTGTTATTACAAAAGAAGATTTATATCCGCTAATTGCCCTATCAGAATTGGTTGTCATAAACAGCTCGCTGGTTGGTTTAGAAGCCGCAGTAATGCATAAACCAGTGGTTGTTGCGAACTTTTCCGGACTGCCAGATCGTGTTAATTACGTATCAGATAGAATAGCACTAGGCGCAAAATCTGAAAAAGAATTGCATGACGTCATAAGTTTGCTGCTAAATTCACCAGAAGAAGAAAAACTGATCGCTGCGCGGAAATCTTTTTTCAACAAACACTTGGCTGGCATGGATGGCCGAGCAACAGAAAAAGTTGTAACTGTGATTGAGGAACTATTCGGTATCAAAAAGACTTAAAAGCTTTTTGATTCTAACGTCGGTGGGTGTGAGATAAAAATGGTTCAAACACAAGTCAATCCGGGGCATTTTCAAATACTGGCCACAGACAAAATAAAAAACGCCGATGAGAACTTTGGTCCGGAATTTGCAAGCTACCGAAAAAAGTGGAATGAAGTTGCGACTAAGCATATTGTTCTGCCATTCCCGCTACACTTAGATGTAGAGTCTGTATCTGCCTGTAACTTAAAGTGCATCATGTGCCCGTGGCATGGCGAGCAGTTCAAAGACAGTAACCTAAAAGGCCCGGGCCTAGGCTATATGAAATGGGATTTATTTGTAAAAATTATGGATGAAGCCGCAAAATTTAAAGTTTCATCGATAAAATTTAACTACCGGGGCGAGCCATTGCTGCATCCAAGGCTTGCCGATATGGTTCGCTATGCAAAATCAAAAGGTGTTTTAGAAGTCCAGTTCAACTCAAACGGTTTAACATTAGATGAGAAAAAAGCCCGCGAACTTATTGATGCAGGATTAGACAGAATAATAATTTCATTTGACGGCGCAACTAAACAAACTTACGAAAAAGTTCGCGTTCTTTCTAATTTTGAGCGCGTTGTCGCGAACATCAAGCGACTCGTAGACATACGCAACTCGCTTGGAAAAACAAAGCCATCCGTCCGCGTACAGATGTGCGTTCAGCCGGAAAACGAAGCTGAGGTTGAGCTATTTGCCAGCATGTGGATTGACACAGTTAACAGAATTGCGTTCGGAATTAAAAAAGATCCGAATAAAATAGAAAAAGGTTACTCATTTCCGTGTCCGCAAATCTGGCAGAGATTGATGATTTGCTATGACGGCGAAGTACGTGCGTGTTGCGGTGACTGGAACGGTGAGATGCCATTGGGCCACTTCCCCGAACAAAGCCTTGAAAGCATCTGGAAAGGGGAATTCCTGGCAAAGCTGCGCGAAACACACCTTGCTGGCAAGGACAATGACATACCAACGTGCGCAAAGTGCGATATAAATAAAGTCAGGACGCACGATAAAGTTGAAGCAATCGTTTCAAAATATAATAGCAGAATAATTAATCTACCATTCGATAAAGAAACCGGGGCGTAAAAAGCCTTATAACTCTTTCGCACTTTAGTCTAATATGACGGCCAAACAGGAAATAATTTTAAGAATTGCTAAAGATGGCTGGATTCCAGACTTATCACTAACGAATTTTCCACAGCTACCCGACAAAGCGAACCCTGTTGAAAATCTAGAAGCTGCATTGGAAGCAATAGAAAAACTTAATTTGGGTTGTGTGTCTATTTCTGCACAACGCCAAGACTATCCTAATTTGATAAATTACGCAATGAAAAATACTCGCGGAATAACTGCAGGCGTGCATAGTTTGCTGGACACGCCACACGCTCTTAGGCTCGCCAGACAACATGAGTTGCATTGCCCGCGGTATTTGCATTACTCTGGCAGCCGTGTTAAGATGCGCGCAAAAATAATTACATCGCAAGGAGGTTTTAGCCGGAAAACATACAAAATTGTTGGCAAAGAATCTGTCATGATCGCTGGCGGCACAACACCGAGCGAATGGCAGGCCGAATGGGAAAAAGGCGCAAACTTCGTAAAATTCCCTGGCGTAGAATTATTACCGCCAAATTATTTAGCAACATATCAGCCATCCCTGCACAACCTTATTCCGTTTTACGTTTCGGGCTATTTCATCACGCCAGATATGCGCATGGATAAGGAAAAACTAAAAGCAGCAGTTTCTCCTTACATTAAAGCAGGAACATTTACCTTTGGTCTTGGCTACCCATTCAGACCAAGAAAGCCTGAGGACAATATTAAGCAAGGCTCCCTATCCGTCGAGGAAATCGTAGAAAAAGGAAGATTGCTCCTCCAGGCAATTAAAGAAGTGCGGCAGGAAACAAATATAACTATTAC
>JAHFKX010000032.1 GCA_023245115.1 Candidatus Woesearchaeota archaeon | reverse complement strand
TTATGTGCGCGTGGCATAGCAGAGGGCTTGCTGCATTCAGATTTGGTAAGTAGTAATATTAAGTTACAACGCAGACAAAGCCTTTTAAAATAAGTATTAACTGATTATATTGAGCCGGGATGGCCCAAATCCTTCGGATTTGTGAAACCCACAACTTCGTTGTTGGTGGCCCAACCTGGTATGCCTTTAACAGAGGATACCGTTAAACGCCCAGATCGGCGCAGGTTTGCTAAACCTGTTCCCCGCAAGGGGTTTCTGAGTTCAAATCTCAGTCCCGGCGCTTATATTTATGAAACTCGCCACAGTTGCCTGCCTACATGGCGACATTGGAAATGCAAGGAAATTCGCAGCCCGCTTTAGAAAAGAAAATGTTGATGCGATCGCGCTAGTTGGTGATATTGCATCTGACGAGAAACAAAAGCAGAATTTAACAAAGATTTTAAAAATATTTTTCCAAACAAAAAAGAAAATATTTGTTTTGCCAGGCAATCACGAGCAATTAGTCGCTTACAGCAATACGATGAAGCTGTTTAAGAAAAACAAAAATATAATTGATTGTTCGAAAAATCCAAAAATAGAATTTGGCGGGCAGAAATTTGTATTCTGGCCCGGCTCTGGCACTGCGCACGCGCCCGGAGCAGGATTTTTCCTGCTGCCGAACAAAAGGAGAACAGACAGATTGAAAAAGAAAATTAAAAAGTTCAAATCGCACTTCTTTGGCAGTGTTGAATTTATATTTATGAACGATTTTGCAAAATACTTAGACGAAGATACAGTAGTTATAACTCACTCGCCAACAAAATTTAATACAAAGAACGCGATTGATGCTGCAAAGTTTGGCACACCTACAAAACCATTTTCTTTATTAGAAAAACATAAACGTTTTAATAAAACCACAGAGATGCGTATGTTTGTGCCAGGCCACGCAATATTTCCGATGTACGAAGCAAAACATTTTCTTAAATATGGCTATCCAGTAAAAATTCTGCAGGAAAATGTCGGCAATGAAGATTACAGAAAAATTCTAAAGAAATATAAAATTTCCAAATTCATCTGCGGCGATATCCACGAAGCCGGTGGTAGGGCGAATGACTGGCGCGGCCGAGCCGTAAAGCAAAATCACTGGTCCAAAGAGCTGTTTTACAATTGCTCTGCTGGCAAGGAAGGGCGGGCAGGCATTGTAGAGTTTTTAAATGACAAAGTAAAATATAAAGTTGTGAAAGTATGAAACCGAAAGACGAACTGTTGCTAAAAAAGGCAGTAAGTGAAATTAAAAAAATACCACGCGTAGTTGGCATAGTTCAGACAGGCAGCTCAGTTTATTCAGAAAAGTATAATGATGTTGATGTGTTGGTATTTTTCGATTGCATCTTGCCGCCGCCAGAATTAAAAAAAATCAAGGAAAAATACAAAAAGCATAAGTTTTGGATAGAAGGCATAATTAATTATGTAAATCCCGTGCGAAGAGTTTTCATAAAAGTTTTTAACAACTCGAGAGCGAAAAAAGTTTTGTTTGGAAAAAACCCATACGAAAATCTAAATTTCGAGCTAAGCAAATCAGATGTTTTAGCATATATACTAAATCAATATTGGGTAAGAGATATTTATGGTGTTGATTACGGCAACGTTTTGGCGCAATCACTAAATGCATTGCTAGCATACAAAAACAAATTTCCAAAAAGTAAATACGAAACATTATTACTTTTCAAAACAGAATACCCCGAGCTGATAAAGTATTTGCCGAAAAATGCAGAAGGAATAATTAAAAATACAACTAAAACAGATTTTGCAAAATTGTATTTGTTTTTTGAAAAGACTGTGGAATGGTTGGCGAAATGAAATCCTTCCTCACATACGGCATTGGTTATGGCAAGTCAAGAGAGATGGCAGAGATAAATGCACAGCTCGACGCGCGAGTAGATAAAATTAAAATCAGAAAATTAGACAAGCTGGAAGTCCCGCGCTGCGAGCTAGTGGAGAGTAAAAAAGAATTGGAAAAACTCAAAGGCGAGTTTTCAGGAATTATTCTGCAGAACTGCGCGAAGTCCGATGTTTTTTCATGCTTATCATTTGGAATTACAGAAGATAAAATTTTCATTGGCAAAGGAAAAGCAGCAGGCAAGAAAGCAGAAGAGCAGGCCACATACGAAGCAAAGCGGGCAGCAGGAGACAAACTGGAGAGCCTGCAGCAGATTCTTGCAGCGGCACCATATAAGAAAGATCAGTACGGGTGTGCCATAGTCGCATTTATATTAATAGAAAAGGTTTAATAACTAATTTTTAGTGCTTGTTTGTGGGACAATAGCTCAGCCTGGGATATACTGAAATTAGCTAATTTCGCTAATTTCCTTAACAGGAAAGAGCACACGACTGAAGCAGCAGCCTTTTTTGTGAAAGAAAGGGGCCATAGAAATCGTGGGGTCGAGGGTTCAAATCCCTCTTGTCCCATTTAAAATGGATATCAGTGGTGCGGCAGAAAAAGAAATTAATCGAATGAATGTTGTATTTGGTAAGCTGGAGTTTGCGAAAAAAAGCGCACTCGCTGATGAGTTTTATGATTTTGCAAAACGATATTTTGAGGACGGCAAATATTTTTACAAAAATGAGAAATTCATAGAAGCTTTTGAAGCAGAAATAATATCATGGGCATATATCGATGCCGGATTAAAACTTGGTTTTTTTAATGTGCCAAAGGAGCTCAGGAAAGTTTTTACAATAGGCGAATAACTTTTATATTCGTGTTATGCTAATTTCATATGGCTCAATATTGGAGTGAGAAGCTTGAGGCTGTGTTTGGCGGCCTTAAATCGCAGCCGGGCGGTTTGCTGCAGAAAGAAGCAGAAAAAAGGCTAGACGAGTTTGGCCCAAACAAAATTGAGCGGAAAAAAAGGATATCGCCAGCAGTTATTTTTCTAAATCAGTTTAAGTCAGTTCTAATAGCCATACTAATTTTTGCCACGATTTTATCTGCTTACCTTGGCAATATATTAGATGCGATAGTCATATTTATTATAATTGTACTGAATGCAGTCATAGGTTTCTTTCAAGAATATCGTGCTGAGAGGGCAATAGAAGCGCTCGAGAAATTCGCAGCATCTAAGGCCCACGTAATCAGGGACGGGAAAGAAATTGAAATTTTTTCTGAGGATGTTGTGCCAGGCGATGTAATAAGTTTGATGTCTGGTGATAAAGTGCCAGCGGATGCGCGACTAATAGAAGTTTTGAGTTTGGCAGTTGATGAGTCGACGCTGACCGGTGAGTCAACACCAGTTGGAAAACTACTGGGCGAGCTGAGCCAGGATGCAGTTTTGGCAGAAAGAAAAAATATGGTGTTTATGAATTCTGTTGTCGTGCGCGGTAAAGGTAAGGCGTTAGTGGTTGGCACTGGCCGACAAACAGAAATCGGCAAAATAGCTACGCAGATAGAGGAAATCAAGGCAGACCAAACGCCGATGCAAAAAAAACTTACAAGTCTTTCAAAGACGCTCGGTATGTTAATAATTTTGATTTCAGCAGTTGTTTTTGCAGTTGAGTATTTTCGTGGTTTAAATATTATAGACACTGCATTGACATCAATCTCACTAGCGGTTGCAGTTGTGCCAGAAGGTTTGCCAGCAGTCATAACAATAGGACTTGCGATAGGTGTTCAGAAGTTAGCAAAGTCTAAGTCAATTATGCGTAAGTTGGCTGCGGCGGAAACACTTGGCAGTTGTTCAGTTATTTGTTCCGATAAAACTGGTACACTGACTAAAAACCAGATGACAGTTAAGGAAATTTTTGCAAATGGCAGGCACTTTTCTGCTGAAGGCCAAGGTTATATTCCCGATGGCGATATTTTGTTTGAAGGTAAAGAAGTTGATTTGAAGAATGAGAATGAATTAGCAAAAATGTTTGTTTGCGGTGCGCTTTGTAATAATGCTTCGCTCTATCGCGACAAGGCTGGATGGCAAATTTCGGGTGATCCGACTGAAGCGGCGCTATTGGTTTCTGCCCGCAAGGCCGGCTTTAACGAAAATGCATTAAAATCGGATTACGCAGAGATCGCAGAGCTGTCTTTTGATGCCATGCGAAAGCGCATGGGGGTAGTAGCAAAGCGTGGTAACAAGGTTTTTGCATTCGTAAAGGGTGCGCCAGAAAGCGTTTTATCAAAGTGCAAATTTATAATGAAAAACGGCCGCGTTAAGTTTTTAACTTCGTATGATAGAAAAGAAATTCTTAAAGCTAATGCCGCTTTGGCATCACAGGCGTTGAGAGTCCTTGCCTTTGCGGAAAAAGATATTTTGCAGACCGTAAAAGATTATACAATTGAAAATGTTGAGTCCGATTTGGTTTTCCTTGGCCTGCAAGGCATGATAGACCCGCCACGGCCAGAAATAAAAAATGCACTCAAGGCTTGTGAAATAGCAGGCATAAAAGTGATTATGGTTACGGGTGACCACGCGCTGACTGCAAGAGCCATTGCACAGCAGATTGGCCTGCGCGGCGACGTAGTTGACGGGACAGAACTTGATAAGTTAGCTGATAAAAAGTTGGCAGAACGGATACTGCGTGTGGGAATTTTTGCGCGAGTTACGCCAGAGCATAAATTACGAATTATTCGAGCCTTGCAAGAAAAAAACAAAGTAGTAGCTATGACTGGTGATGGAATAAACGATGCGCCTGCCCTGAAGAAAGCGGACATAGGTATTGGCATGGGCTCCGGAACTGATGTGGCAAAGGAAGCTTCAGTTATGATTCTCGAAGATGATAATTTTGCCACAATAGTCAAGGCGGTTGAGATTGGTCGTGGCGTATATGATAACATAAAAAAGTTTGTGCTTTATTTATTAAGTTCAAATGTTGGCGAGGTCTTAGTAATATTAGGCGCCTCGCTTGTCGGCCTGCCGCTCCCATTAATAGCAGTCCAAATACTTTGGATGAATTTTCTGACCGATGGCCTGCCTGCGGTTGCACTTGCCTTTGATCCTGCCGAACGCGATGTAATGTTGAAAAAACCGCGTTCGATGAATGATGCAATAATCAGCAATAATATGGTTAGTACGATATTGCTTGTCGGCATTGTCATGCTATTCGGCGCTTTGGGCCTGTTTAAGTTTGAGTTACTAAGCGGTGCCAGTTTGGAGTTAGCAAGGACTGTCGCATTTACAACGCTGGTAGTTGTAGAAATGTTTAATGTGTTCAATTCACGATCAGAGACAAAATCCGCATTTTCAGGTATTTTTAGTAATAAATATTTGGTTGGCGCTGTTGCCTCGTCAATTGTCCTGCAGTTGTTGGTTATTTATGTGCCGCAGCTGCAAAAGGCGTTTGGTACTGTACCGCTTGGGCCAGTTCAATGGGGCGCGATATTAGCAGTAGGAGTAATAGTTGTAATAGCTGTTGAGATAAAGAAGCAGCTTTACAAAGATGTTGCTCAATACGATACAGCAGCTATCGTTGCGTAAATCGTGCACTAGCGACAGTCTTTTAAGATTTTCGGTTTGTATTTTAAAATGATACGAGACGTTATAATTATTGCTGGTTTGGTTTTATCTGCGGTTTTTTCTCTGTCTGTAAATATAGTTATGCACGAAGCAGGCCACTATGCTGTTGCGAGTTATTACGGGGCAGAACCAAAAATTACATTTAACATAACAGAATCCGGTTTTGGTTTTGCGCTGAATGGCAAGCCAATGGCAGAAACAAGTTATTTGCCCAAAACAACTGCTAAACAGGATTTTTGGATTGCTCTGGCAGGTCCGGCCGTGAATTTAGCGGCGTTCGTAGTACTGTTTATTTTTCTAGCCTGCGTCAAAATTAAAAACAGTTTTGTAAGATTATTTTTACAGTCATTTGCTGTTGTTGCGCTGCTGGCATTCTTGGCGAACATCATACCAACTAGCGGCACAGATGGCTTCGTAATATTAAGTTTAATGAAATAGCGATAATAGCTGTGTGAAAAATTCTTTAATTTTGATAAAAATTGTTTTTTCGGAAGCATATGTTATTATGTCTTTTGCCGAAGAATAGTCATTAGATATTATACCTATGCGGTTTATATTCTTTCCTTGAACTGCAATAACTGTAAAATTGAAAAGAGTTTCTTCATTTATTCCAACATATTTAGCGTCGCACTGGCCATCAACACACACCACTACGTGCTCCGCGGGCGCATTCCCAGAATTTTTTACAGTTATGCCAAATTGGTATGCATTGCCCGTATAAATTATTTTTGGTATTTTTTCCTCAAATGATATAATTGGCTTGCCATGTGTTTCACTCCGCGCATTTTCTGAAGAGTTGAGCAGCGATTCAGCTTCCGCGCGTGATAAGTATTTGCCGTCCTCGGATATTTGCAGCGTTGAGTTTGCAGGCTCGCCGCTGAATAGTGTTTCCGCTTCAAAACCATATAAATAAATGTATCTCGCGTCAGAGTCTGGTGGTGCTTTGAATAGCCAGCCAACTGTTTCGGAACTATGCGGTGCCAGTAGAACGTCTTTCTGGTTTTTATCGACAGGCCAGATTGGCAGGCCTTTGGTAAGCGTAGCTGACGTGTGAATATAAAAATCTGCATTATTTTTTAATTCTAGCCAAAATATATTGTAGCTGCCCTGTCGAGCGTACGCCTCCTGTAGCCAAGCTTCTGTTTTGACAATATTTGGCAGGCGGTCCTTTTTTTCAATAATTTTTACATTTGATTTTATTGTTGAGGTTGTTACGTCGCCATTTCGCCATTTGTAGCTTAGTGACGCGGGTTCAACAATTTGCGAATCCATCACTTCGATATGTGTTGGGTCAAGCCAGCCATACTCGGCAAATGTTGTATCGACCGGCACCCAGCCCGCATCAGGCAGCCAGACTTCGGCCCAGGCATGATACTGAAAATCATTAACGCTCGGTATGTTTGTATAAACTGAACCGACTTTATATCTGGCAGGAAAACCGATGGAGCGCATTAATGCCATGTATAAATTTGTGTATTCATCACATACGCCGCGCTTTGTCCTAAGCACGTCTTTTGCCGATGCCACGCCTTGCCAGGCAGATTCATCATAATCTACGTTCGAGTGCACCCAGCCAGCAATTTTGAACATAATTCTGTACGCATCATCCTCGCCAGCGGCAAGCTCGTTGGCAGTTGCTTTTATTTCTGCGTCGCCAGATTCAGTTTTTTCCGTTGGAATTGTATATTTTTTTAAATCACTGGGCACTTCGAACGGAAATTTTATTTTTTTATAAACTTTTGGCAAATAATTTGAATTTTTTATATTAGCGGAAAGGTCATAATAGTAATTTCCAGCTTCTAAATTTCTCCACTCAAATACGTATGAAGCCTGCTCGCCATCCCCTGAAAAAGTTGCCTGCGGCGATGTTTTTATTTCTGAAATATGTAGTGCTTCGGTTTCTTTTGGGTATGCATAAAGCTTCGCGGATACATAAGAAACTGTGTCGCTGGTTGGATTTACAGTTATCGTGCCTTGGATAGAATAATTTGCTTCTAAATATGAAGTGCCGCGCGGGTCAAAAGTCTCGGCTGCAGATACTATTGGCAGGATTAATAACAGTATAAATAATACGTGTGGCCGCATATGTAGTTGTATCTGCATACATTTAAAAACCATATGTTTTGTCAATTTATATGGCCGGCAAGTCTAAACAGCCAGTTGGTTCGCAAAGTTCTGCAGGCAATGCCTTAGCTGCTGCACCAAAAACTGAGCACGGCTCAGCTAGTCGCCTTGTGAAAGGTGATTTTGTTGAATTTGACTTCGTTGGCAGAATTAAAGGGAATGGCCAGATTTTTGACTTATCTTCCGAAGAAATAGCAAAGAAAGAAGGAGTTTATCGGGAAGGCCAGAAGTACGGACCCGCTTTTGCTATCATCGGCAAGGATATGCTAATCAAGGGCCTTGATAAAAATCTCGAGGGCAAGGAAATTGGCAAAGAATACGATTTTGAAATTCCAGTTGAGGATGCGTTTGGCCAGAGGAATCCACAGCTTGTTCAGCTCACTAACCTAAGTAAGTTCAAGGAATTCAGGCCGGTCACAGGCATGCAGGTAAATGTTGATGGGCTTTTAGCAACTGTGCGTTCGGTTTCCGGCGGGCGCGTTACGCTAGACTTTAATCACCCACTGGCTGGCAAGGCATTGTCCTATCACGTAAGGGTTTTGCGGAAGATTTCTGATATTGCGGAGAAAATTAAAATAATCTGCGAAAAATTTGCCGGCCTCACCATCGAAGTGCAGGCAGAGGGAAATAAAATCACAGTTAAGGCGAAGACGCCAGAGGGCAAGGCGCTTGAGAAGGAAATGCAGGCTGGCCTGGTGGCAGAGCTGAAAAAAGTTATTGAGGATGCAAAAGATAAAGAGATTGTGTTTGTTTAAATATTCTTAAGCGTAAACCGAAACTATGAACATGGCTGCGCGTTCTTCAGCCACTTCGGCATAAAATGTTTCTGTGACCGTAACGGATAATTTATCCACTCGTACTGTGTCTTTTCCGCGGATGATTGCCTTTTTACCGTCGACGTCCAGCACGACAACGCCGTCCTTGTTTAAATTCATAAGTTTTACTGTGTGGTTGTTGGCTGCATAAGTGTCGCCTTGGTTTATTGTTGGCTCCGCAGTCGCTAGCAGTTTTTCCGCTGTTTCAGCTACAGTATTGCCGTTCGCGTTAGTCGAATTTAAATATACATAGAGAACTATTATGAAGAGGACTGCAATCAGGAAATTTTTTGTTTCGCGAGCCATATATATTTGGTAAGATACAAAAATTTAAATATAGATGTCTTAATCCCTGAGTAAAAACTCCAAGCGGAGCGCAATGGCATATCTTC
>JAHFKX010000100.1 GCA_023245115.1 Candidatus Woesearchaeota archaeon | reverse complement strand
CAAAAAAACAAATATGGCAGGCTATGCCGGCGACGTAATAGGCGTTTTACTTGCGGCACATATCATGGGAAAAAGTTCCGAATCTTACGTGCCTGCCGTTCCAATAGCAGTTAGCAAAAATAGCCCTGGCGCGTTCAGAATTGAAACAATAAAAAATAAGGCGATTGAAATAAGTAAAATTCCCGAGCTGCGTGTAAAATATTTTGAAATTATTGCGTCTGAAGAAAACGCCAAATTAATAAAAAGCTACAATAACAGAAACGAAAAAATAGTTGATGAAGTTCGCAGCAGCATTCGTGCAGGGCTAACCGACTGCTAGTGCTAAAATAATCTATTACCGTTATTTAGGCGTCGTGTGATTTGCTACGCAATCCAGATTACGCTTGCTACAAAAAGCTAAGATTTTTAATGTCAATGCACGTAGTTAGCGTATGGCTACTTCAGTTATTATCGGCCCAAGCTCGAGAGAGCTAGCCCTCAAAGTTGCGGACAAACTCAAAGCAGATAAAATATTTGTCCAGCACAAGAAATTTCCGGATGGCGAGTCTTACACAAGATTAGAGCAGCTCATCAAAAAGAATTCTGATGTAATTGTTGTTGAAACGCTTTTCCCACAGAACGATTCGATTGTCGAACTGCTTTGTATTTTGGATGTTGTGAGCGAATTCAAGCCAAAATATGTTACTTTGATTGCACCATACTTTGCATACTCGAGACAGCATGAACGATATTTGAAATGGGAGGCCATCAGCGGAAGAACCGTTGCGGAGCTGATTGACAAGAAGGTAAACAAAATAATTATGTTTGATGTGCACCACAAAAAGAATTTGTTTCCATTTTTTAAGAAAGCAAAGCCAGTGGAATTGACTGCCGCAAAACGAATGGCAGATTATTTTAAAAAAGTTAAAAATGTTTTTGTAATTGCGCCGGATCAGGAAAGAAAAGGATTTACTGATATTGTTGCTGAAGAATTAAATTGTGATTATTCGTGGCTGTCCAAGCACAGGGATAGGTACACTGGCAAGACAGTTTCACACTTGCTGCATAAAGTTAATCTGAAAGGAAAAAATATAATATTAGTTGACGACATCATCAGCACCGGCGGAACTATTATTAGTGCAATTGAAATTTTGAAACAACACGGAGTTGCCGGCATTTATGTTGCGACAACGCATTACATGAATGTGGCTGGCGTGCGGGAAAAAATCCTTGCTGCTGGCGCGAAAGAAGTTGTTACAACGGATTCAATTCCAGCAGGTGAAATTTCAAAGATTGATTTATCACAAGTAATTGTTGATGCGCTGGGGAAAAAATGATGCAACTAATTATCGGGGTAGTCGGAACAATACTTTTGCTGGCTGCGTGGCTGATTGAAACTTTTGAAAGCATCAGGAAACACAAGGTATCGATTCACCCACACTTCGCGATTTTGTACATAATTGGCATTTCAGTACTGACATACTACTCTTATTTGATTGCTGACCCAATATTTTTCTGGCTGAATATAATACTGCTCATTGCGATTTCTTCGGAATTTTTATATTCCCTGAGCAAGTCAAAGTTTAAACACGGAAAGAAATAATTAATCGTGCAATTTTGTGTTTAATGCTTACTCTTGCGCTGACTGCGTCCCTTTGTGCATGTTGCCCATAGCATGCTGGTGTAACACACCAATTGAGTAACAACCCATAGCCAGTATTAAAGATAATCTAGAATCAGCTACCTGTCCAATTACACCTTCATATGCACCTTTAATCGCAGAAAATGTTCCCAATGCATATATGCTTTCAGCTATTACTTTATTTACTAGTGGTGCCACACCAAACCTACTTTCTAGTCCGTTGGCTAGCCAGCCGAACGGCGTGTAATCAAAAGCTTTTTGCACTTTTTCTGTTAGCATGCCGTTTTCATCTGCATACTATTTTTAAACCTTTGCTATTGTTAGGTGGCGTGCTTAACAGTTCAAAAATTCTCATAGGTTTTTGCCATGTCAAAGTTTAAATATACCAAAGGGTAAAAGTTCCTATGATAAGAAAAAAAGAGGTGAAACTACCAGTTAGAGCGGAGATTTTGTTGGATTGCGTAAGCAATCCGACCGCGGAGGGGTCAGGAAGCCCTCGAAACTGGGGGAACCTGCAAGGTTCCCGCGGTTCAGATGGCTAAGGAAAAAACAATCATCTGCTTCGACATGGACGGCACGCTCTTCACATCTAACGAAGCACAGGTTGCATCTTTCAACAAGGCTTTTGAGAAAAATAATTTAGAAGTGCAGACATCGCGGGATTTGATTGCGAAGTTTGGCATGCCATCAATCACAATCATCCGCGAATTTTTTCCAAACATCCCAGAAAGAAAAATTCAAAAAGTTGCAAAAGACAAAACCAATTTTATGGCAAGGGAAACCTACGCGCTTATCAAACCAATTCCCGGCACGAGGGAAGCACTCGAGGAACTCAAGGAAAAATACTACGTTGCTGTAATTTCGAACTCAACGCACGAAGAAATAATACTAACGCTGAAGCAGGCTGGCCTCTCGGCAAGATTTTTCGATGCGATTGCCTGCGCACAGGAAGTTGAACATGGCAAGCCAGCGCCAGATGAAATTTTTAAGGTTGAGAAAAAACTGAAAGCAAAAGCTGAATACATGGTTGGCGATACAATTTATGATATGCAGGCTGGCAAGGCTGCTGGCATCAAAACAGTTGCCGTGCTTACTGGCGTGCATGATATCGTAAAACTCGGCGAGGAAAATCCAACACTCATTGTTGAGTCTGTTGCAGTTCTGCCAGACGTACTATCTGGCAGGCTGTAACACTACTTATTTAAACGGAAACCCCAAAATAACTCTATGGTAGAGCAATTAAACAAGCTAATCATAGTAATATTAGCTGCAATATTAGCATTTCTAGTAATTCAACCATTCGTAACTGCAATAATATTTGCGGCTGTGCTCGCATATATATTATATCCAACGCATTTGAAAATTTCAAAAAAAATTACTGAAGCAGCG
>JAHFKX010000031.1:8270-8949 GCA_023245115.1 Candidatus Woesearchaeota archaeon | reverse complement strand
GAGCTGGTTGATACAAATCCGTTTGTCGAAACGGATACGCAGTATTCCGCTGAGGCTGCTGTCAAGGTTGCACAGAAAATTACAAACGTTGATTTATCAAACAAGGACGTTATAATTACTTTTGAATCTGACGCGAAACTAGTGGGCGGGCCATCTGCGGGTGCAGCGATGACGCTGGCAGCGATTGCGGCGATGGAGGGCAGGCACGTTAAGAAAGATATTGTGATTACGGGAACAATTGAATCTGATGGCTCGATTGGCCAGATCGGCGGCATTTTAGAAAAGGCGCAGGCTGCTGGAGAAGCCGGCCTGACAATTTTCCTCGTACCCGCTGGCCAGGGCGCAGCCACCTACTACGAGCAACAGATTATTAAAAAACAAATTAGAGGGGGCATAGCATATGCAACAGTCAGATATGTGCCACACACAATTAATCTTTCAGAGTACACGCGAGATTGGAATATGGGCGTGCTGGAAGTAGGGAATATTGAAGAGGCAGCTAAGGTTGCGCTAGAATAGTTATTATTTTTTTCGGCTCTGCCCGCCCTCGCAGCTTGCCAATTATCACACCGGCCAGCTTTTCTGGTGGGACATCTTTTAATTGTGATTTTATTTTTTCAATTTCAATTTTTAATTCCGCATCTGAAAGTTTTCCAAAAGATTTTGCGGCATCCTCAGC
>JAHFKX010000031.1:0-8260 GCA_023245115.1 Candidatus Woesearchaeota archaeon | reverse complement strand
TCAAGCAAAGATTCCTTTGTAATTGTGATTTTATTTAGTAAATTTAAAACTGACTCAAATTGTTCGTCTGTGAATTGTATTTCCTTTCCGATTTTTCTTTTTACCTCGCTTTCAATTGACAAAAGCGTTGAGGCAATTGTATTTGGATTTGTTTTTGCAAAGCGTTCAACAGAACTTTCAAACAGTGGGAGTTTTTCATCGCGAACAATTTGTTTTGCCAAGTCAGCGCTTAATCCTAATTTCAAAAACCTTCTCTCCTTTTCTTCCAGCGGCTCTGGCAGTTTGAGGCCAGCGATATATCTCATATCTAAAACAATCAATGGGTGATCTGTTTCCGGGTACATTCTCGCCGCGCCCGGCATAGGCCGCAGGAATTTTGTTGTTAAATCATCCTTCACGTTGCGAACGTGTGGCTCGACTTTTGCGCCGGATTTTAATTCGCCAAACTGGCGCTCAACTTCTTTCTCAACGATTTGCGGCATCTGCCGAAGTTCTTGCACGCCTTTTATTTCAACACGCGGGTGTCCTTCGATTGAAACGTTTAAATCCTGGCGGATTGTACCTATGCCGCGAATTACCTTGCCAGTCGCGCGCAGCATCATTCCGATTTTTTCTGCAGTTTCCTTGGCTTGTTCTGGCGTATGAATATCTGGCGCAGTTGCTATTTCGACGAGCGGAATACCAAGTCTGTCGAGGCGATAAGTAACAGACTCTGAATCTTCAGCCGTGCGGCGCGCAGAGTCTTCTTCAAGGCAGACTGTCTGAATGCCAACCTGACCAAAAGATGTTTCCAAATAACCGCCGTATGCAATTAATGCAGTCCTTTGAAATGCACTTGTGTTCGAACCGTCCACGACAGTTTTTCTCATTACCTGCACTGTATCCGGGAATTTGCAGTGCATCATCTTTGCGATTATAAAAACGGCATCTAATGCTTCAGAATTAATCTGATGCGGTGGTTCTTCGTCAATCTCAACGAGGCAAGTCGTATCGCGATAACCTTCGTACAAATAATATTTTCTTTTTGTTTTTTCGAACGCGGCCGCAACATCAACCTTACCGGTCTCGCCAGCCATTGGCCTCAGCTCGCGCTTGACTGTAAAATGCGGCGCATCCTGTCTCAAACGCGAAGGGTCGGGGCAAAATAATTTATGCGTATTGAGTTGTTGGTGTATTTCCAACCCAGACTTTAATCCTAATTGTTTATAATCAAGCGGCATAATCTGTTAAACGGTTCTTAGTTTTAAAAGTTAACTATTTATTTTATGCCACTGTTTAAGCCAAGGCCTGCCCGTATTCTTTCCATATCTTTTTGTGCGCTGGCTTGCTCATCGGGCTTTGGCATTTTCTCGAAAAGCTCACATGGATTTATACGTATTGCCCCGTAATATAATGTACCATTGCCATCCGCAGTTTCCTTGTAGACTGCAAATGGCAGAGAAAAAAGCTTGCTATCCCCGTTTATTTTAACAAGCTCATTTATGGTTTGTGCGGTTTGCCTCGTTGCTTCCTTACGTGAAACTTCCAGTCCGTAATACTTGCCGGCAAGTGCGCGCTCAATGTCTTGCTCCAGTATATTTTCAACTGATTTTTGCAATGTCTTTTCTTCAAGTTTAACTTGCGTTTCCAAATCGCCGGCTGGCAGACTATCAAGCTCGGCGATGTAATGCGAATAACCACATTCATCGACATGCATCCACAAGTGATTAAGCATTCCCATCATGCTTTTCGCGGCGTCAAACTCTGCCCTAGACTTTGGCGGGCTTAGCCTAAGCTGGGCTTCAATTGTCCGCTCTGACAATTTAGCAATACTAAGAACTGTCTTGCCCAGGTTTTGCAAGTATGCGCGCTCAAGGCTTGCCGTGTCCGTAACTGTTACCAAATCTACCATTTTATCTAGCCATATATTCGATATAGTTATTTATAAAGCTTTTGTACAAAAGATATAAAAATATGTATGACCCATTAATGTGTATGCTAGCTAAGCCTGCAAACGGTCGAAAAACCCTAACGGATAAAATTGCACAGCATCCTGTTGCATTTGCTGTGGGCGTGGCGCTTGCCGGCTTAGGTATCGGTTTACTTGCCTCTCTCGAAATTACCGCGCTAAGAATGGCACACACTGTTGATATGATAAACGCTGCGGCTCCGCTTAAAGATTTGCACTACCCAACAATTTCAGAAATAGCAAGTTCCCTGCTAAAACGCGACTACGATGAGCGAGATTATGTTCCCGTTGGGAAAAGTTGCATATCTTCGTCTTCTTGTATGTATACGGCTTTAGACGCGCGCTACTATTTCAATCAAGGATTACAATATCTGCCCTGGATTGGAGTTATTTTCGGCGGTGGTGCTGGTGGCCTGCAAGCCTGGGCGGCATGGGCAAATGCCAAAGAAGAAAAAATTTCAAATTCGGAGAAGAGTAATCTAAGTTAATTCTATTTATGTTTGTTCAATCGCGCAAGCCAAGAGCCAGCGTCAGCACCGGCTAGTGTGAATCCCATAAGCAATATGTCTTCGAGGCCCGCGATATTTGCAACTCTTCCTATTGCTAAGCCGGTAAACAAAGCAAGTGCATTTAGGGCTACTAACTTTTTTACACTGATTGCATCAAACATGTAATAGCCAATTGGCAAGCCGGCAAAAAATCCCAACGCGTAATAATCAGCAACGCCATACATATCAAAACGGATATTTGTTTTTAACATGATTTAGCCGCGATACAGAGCTTTAAAAGCTTTAACTAGTTTTCGCGCACTGTTCTTGAATTTAGTACAAAAACGCTTCCTCGGACCGCGAAATCGGTCCACGCTTTTGTCGTATTCGCCGTGCGAATACAACTATTGCCATTAGTATAGAAACGCTTCTTCCGGAATCCGCGGGTTTAATTCACCAACTAAATTAGCCAGCATCAACTGCTTTGCCTCAATTAATTTCTTAGTATGCCCTAAAACCCAGCCCAGCTTTACCAGCGCAGTTTCTGGCAGCATGTCGCCAAGATAGAGGACGCCGGCATCGTGCTGAATTCTCAGGCTTGAATATGCAAACTGGTGCAGCTGACCATACAATGTCTGCGGAGCGTAGCAAACTAAAATGCCCCTGTCGATTGCCTTTTTTAGCATTGGCAGCCAAGAAGTTTTTTTGTTCAGCGGGTTTGTCGAAACATTTCCCAGCCCTGTCGCTTCAATCACGATGCCCTTGTATTTCTTGCCGATGTAATAGTTTAAAATGTCTGGGTCTGCCCCAGGAAAATATTTTACCAGCGCGACTTTCGGCTCGAACTTCGTATCAGCAATTACTTTAGTATTTGTTCTTCTTTTGTAATTTGGGTTTACCAATTCAAATTTATCCTTCCAGATTTTCGCAAATGGCAGGTCATTGATCGGCCGGAACGCATCGCGGCGCGAGGTGTGAAATTTTCGTGCTTTCGTGCCGCGGATTGCGAGGCAGTACGTATCTGCATCCTCGCCGTGCATTATCAACGAAACCTCAGCAATTTCTGACTTACAGTAATTCGCGGCGCAAATTAAATTGAGTGCGCCGTCAAAACTTCCACGATCTGAAGAACGCTGGCCACCAGTTAGTGCTACTGGCTTAGATAAACTTTTCAGCATAAACGAAAGTGCGGCTGCAGTGTAGTGCAGCGTGTCCGTCCCGTGCGTTACGATCACACCCTCTGCGCCAGAGTTCAGCTCCTTTGCAACTTCCTGCGCAATTTTCTGCCACTCAACATAAGTCATATCTTGCGACCAGATTGCAAATGGCTGTGAGATTTTTTTTAGATTAACAATTTGCATGAGCTCTGGAACATTTGCCAAAAATTCCTCGGGCTTGAGCAATGTGTGCACCGCGCCAGTCTTGTAGTCCAACCGCGAGCCTATCGTACCGCCCGTCGTAACAAGAGAAATATTTGGCAGGCCTTTATTTTCTTTTAAGTTTACTATTGGAAACTTTTCCAGCTTTGTGCCAGAGCCAATAACTTTTATTTTCACGGATTTGTCTAGTTTTATTCCGATGTTGTAGCCGGAATTTAATTTCAGCATAAGAACATTTTTCTGGTCTTCCTGCGATGGCAACACAATACCTTCGTGCATGCCGGCCTTTGATTCTACTTTAACCCGATCTCCAACTTTGGCCATGAAATTATAAGCAGATTGGTATTTATAACGTTAACTCGCCGCTCGTGCCTATCCCCGCACTATGTGAAAAAATCCAGTAGGATTTTTCCATTACAATCGGAAATCGCAATTTCCGATATGAAGTGCGGGGTTTTACGACACTCGCTCAGAAGGCGAGTCCAAAGAAGATTCTTACGGAATTTTCTTGGTGATGGAAAAGCCCTCAGGCTTTTTCACATAACGAAATGGAAAATGCGCTTCAACGCCAAAACAAAGTTTTGGCGAGGTGGCAAAATGCAGACATTTTGTCACATCCCGCGCTCTGAAGAGCTGGGTTTCAACGAAAACCAAAGGTTTCCGAGGTGATGGAAAAGCCAGAGGGCTTTTTCACATCGCGCATTTTTCATAAATTTACTGCGCTGGCTTTTTCTGGCCAGAAGATTGCTGCAGATAAATTGCCAGTTCCTCGCCGAGTGGCGTTAATGAATGCGTATTTGCAACATAACTTCCGTTACGGCCAGTAAGAGTTTGCGGTTTAAGTTCCACAACACCGGAATGATATAATTGTTTTAAATAAAAATTGGTTATAGTATAATCACCAAATTTAAACCTGCGCGCGATGAAGGATGTTTGTATATACTTAAATCCCATTGTTTTGTGTATTTGTGCCAAAAAAAGCGTGAGCCTTTTTAAGACGCTCTGGCGCGATTCGAACACTTCCCAGCCAGCTGCACGTAGTTTGTGCCTGCCATCATCGAAACTAACACAATTTTTTGACTGCTGGTCTGTTCCAAGATTAAACAAAAGCCCGTTGAGTTCTTCTGATGGAATAGCTGCGCGTGCAGCCCTTGCCTGCAACTCGCTAGCAGGAATTCCTACATCGCCAACTTCTTTTGCATAGCCATGCATAATTTCGAGAACCATCCTCTCTGTCCTGCTTGGCGATTTATTAAGATTCGGGCTCCAGCTATCAACGATTGCCTGCAGGTCCTGTGGGCTTGCCATGCGCGTGGTGGCGCAAGCGCGTATTAAAAGATTTCGTTACGCCTGAGCAACATAGCTGCTATTCAAAATGCCGCCGCGAAGCAGGTCTTCCGCAGTTGCAAAATCATCCGGCTTGTGCTGACGGAAAAGTTCCTTAATTTTTTCGGTGTTTTCTGAATTTATCTGCCCGCCAAATTTTGAATTATCTCTGCTTATGGCTGCATCGTAAAAATCTGCAACCGATAATAATCTGGCATACATATCTATTAACTGCATCGTAGCTGGCGAAAATTTTGCTTTCGGCTTTGGCAATTCGGCCGGATACGGATTTGGCTGATATCTATGATGCCGCACAATTATTGCTGCAGTAAATTCATGGATGCCTGCTAGCAATGCGTGGCCTACGAGCGCGTGGGACTTAACTTTTTCATAATCTTCTGCAGTAAAATTTTCTTTTTTTCGTAGTGTGTCGCCATCGACTAAGACCTTACCAACATCGTGCATTAGTCCCGCATACAAAAGCGCCTTAGCATCAAGGCCATAGTAATCTGCAATATCTCTGCTAAGCAGTCCTACACGAAGGCAGTGCTTATACGTTGCTTCATCGCGATTTCTAATAATTGTCAAATATGTTTTCAATGACTCGCGCTGGTCTGGTTTGATTTGCAAATCATCAAAGGCCTGTTCCAGTAAATTTTCCAGCACCATTAATAATCGCCCCCATACTTTTCTGCATCGCCTGCTGGAAGTTCAACTTGCAATTCATACTGGCTGCGTGCCTTCTCCAACCTTTCTGCAGATTTTAAACTTTCATATGCCCTGCGGCCGGCCTTTACGATGTCTTTTGGTTTTATTCCATTGGCCAGCAGCGCGTTTATTTTTATATTGTAAGAGCGCAGGCATTCAGACAGAGAGCTTCGCGTAATTGCTGTATCTGCGAGTTTTTTTAGCTCAGGCGAAATTGAATCTAAATAATATACGACCAAGTCGCAAGTCATAACAAAATTATCTGCATCCGCCCTGTCAGATGGCGAAATGCCAGTTATGCGGCTGGCACCAGAAATATCAAACATCCTTGCGCTTCGCACTGTCATGCCGGTAAGGTCTGCGTGGAAGTTTCTTGAAAGGTTTGCTAAGCGCAGGTAATTAGCTTTTGCTTCGGTGTGATATTTTGAAAATTCCAGGCGGAGCTCTATCAACCGCTCTACTTCGATAGCTATTTCTTCTGGGCTTTTTCCCTCTGCTCTGGCCATTGCTTTTGCCATTGCACTTTCCAAACTTTTTAAGTGTGCATCGTCAAACATATATTCGTCTGAAGAACTAATCCGATAGTTATCTGCAAATTCCGCTGCGCGAAACATTGTTTCTTTTGTTTTTTCTATTGCCGCCTGAAATTGCTCTTCATTTATCTCCTGTAAAGTCCTTGCCTTGAAACAAAGTTCACGCGCAATACGTTCCAAATTTTTACTAAGTTTAGCCATACATATTTCCTGTATCGCCTGGTGCCAACTGTTTTTGCAGAGTTTCTATTTGAGATGACAGTGATAGCCGGCTTGCAACATCTTCGTCTTTGCCCTCGTGACAGGTTATAGATTCCACAACCGCCGCGCCATAATGTGATGAAGCAATTTGCAATGCCAACAGGTAGGCCTGCCTTACGCCATCGACCTTGTGCAGCTTATATTTATTGAACTCGGTTTCCAAAACACGTAAAGTCCTGCGCGAGTAGCCATACTTCGGGTCAGGCGAGGTGGCAGCAATCATAACTGCCTTAAACGGCCCCTCGACAAAGTTAACATCCATCGCAACCATCGCAAGATAGTATGCTGATGCCAGGAGATAAAATTTCGGGAACAGCTCGTCAATAATTTCCTTGTTTGCCTTTTTTCTGGTGCGCAGCAAGTCTCTCAGCTCAGCAACCTGCTCATTGTTTTCTGTTAGCTGGTCAAGTTTTTCCTGCAGGCTATCAAGCATTATTTGTGTCTTGCCATTTTTCGTGAACCGCAGATAATCTTTTTCCGCGCCATTAGCAAGTTCTGGTGCCATATCACGAAGCGTTCCTAATTTCACATTGTATAACATGAACATTATGACATTTGGCTCATCCTGATGGCCTTGTGTTTTGATGAAGCTCATAACTTCGGGTTGGCCTGCAAGCCCATCCATCTGCTGCCGCAAAAATGCATATGCTCTTGTTATGCTGAACGCACGGAAAAGTTTTCCGTCTTCACCGCTGCTTTCGAGGGCTGCGTTTATTTTTGTGTCAAGGCTATCAACTCCTTTTTCGCATTTAGAAACAGACGAATCAATATCTTCGAAAAGCTCGCGCATGATGCTCGTAAGCCTCTGCAAAGATTCCTTCGACTCTTCAAAATGTTCTGTCCATGCCGATACATTTACGCCGCGCATTTTCATGAAAAACTGGCTGGCAGGTTTATAAGTTTACCTATATAGAATTATATACTACTTGGTGCGATTTAGCAAAACTTATAAAGACATCGGAACGATAAAATAAATCATGGGAACTGGTAAAGCTGTCCTTGCAGGAGTCACTGCACTGGCCAGCCTTAAATCACTTTCAGATATAGTTGCCGGCGGCGACCCGGGATTATTGCATTTGGGCGCAGCAATTTCCGCTGCATTCTATGGCCTGTCAGAAGATAGACTTGGGGCTGGCCTGTCGGTTTACTGCGCAATCGAAGCCACAAAAAAATTTGTTGAGCACAACGACCCTGTGTGGTGGATAGTTGGCACAACTTTCTTTGCGATGATTTACGGGCTTTCGGATAACACAACAGTACGTATAAAAATAGTTAAAGAGCATATGCCCAGTTGGTATTAATTATATATTGTGGACGATTGTCCACTTTTGTTTAGGTGGAACAAATCATGGCGGCGTCAGTCTAAAATAGTTATTATTTACAATATTAACACACCTTACAGTAAACATTTTTAAAGCAACTGTATCGATAAGATTTGTGAAACTATGATAGCTGCTGCGAATGACTTGGTTGGCATGACTTACCGGGGTGCGTGGGTAGAAGCCGGCGGGGCAGTAACAGAAAAAACACCAGCAGGCCCGAAAAATATTTTGGAAAGCCTTGGTTTTAACGAAACAGATGTTGTTGAAACCCTTGCAGATGCCAGGGACTTGCTTG
>JAHFKX010000099.1 GCA_023245115.1 Candidatus Woesearchaeota archaeon | reverse complement strand
TTTGTTCTGGCGCATGCGTTTCTTCTAGCCCTTTCTCTTTGATTTCGAAATGAATAAATTTTCCTTCGGGCAAGGAGCGGTGCTTGTAAATCGTTGCCTTTCTGACGCCAACATCTAACGCTTCTAACTTAACGATGCACTTGCTCCAGTATTTCAGCAAGTCTCCGCCAACCATCCTGAAGTCGCCGTTCTGTTTGTGCGGATCTTTCTTGAAATCTGCATAGACTTGGTTGGTAACCAAGACTGGAATCTGTTTCTTTCGCGCGACTTCTGAGAGGATTGCTAATTGCGAGGCAAGCTCTTGATTTGTTGTTGAGATGTCCTCTTCTGCCTTTTGCAATCTGTACAGCATAACAATAGAATCAACCACGATTAAGCCAGCCTTTTCGTGGTTTGCCGCGTCCATCAGCTTCTTGAAATAATTTTTCTGCTCCGTAAAATTTGTTGGGTTAGCAATTATAATATTTTTTAAAATCCCTTCGTAATTTGTTGCCAACTGTTTAATTCTTTCCGGTGAGAAGCCGCCCTCCGTATCAATGAATAGGACTTTCTTGCCCTGCTCCGCCGCATTTATTGCGGCTAGCATCGCGATGTTTGACTTGCCAGAGCTGGCCGGGCCAAATAGCGTAGTAATTATTCCGGGCTCAAGCCCGCCATCTAACAGAAAATCAATTATCTTTGCACCGGTTGAGAGTTTTGACATGCAAAAGCAGAAACGGGAAAGTATTTAAGGTTTTCAATTAGTTTAGTTAAATTTCATATTCCGCTATCTTTCGTGCGAGTGTTGTCAAATTTTGGCCACGACTAAAAGCTTGAGTTAGTGGTTTCACTAGGCTTGCAAATTCTTTAGCTTCGTATCTGCATATGCCTGCAGGTTGCCATACTTTTTTTCCAACAACAGTGTGCAAGCTAAATTCAGGATTTCTTGGATTTGGCTGCTTCCTTTGGAAAGCTAAAATATCTGCGGCAGGTCCACGCTGACCGCTTGCATTTGCCCCATAGGCAAATATGATTGCCAGGGCAGTTTCGCGCCCGACCCCAAGTTCGGCGGCACTTGTAATTGCATGATCTCTAATATCTACTGTGCTGTACGGGAACGATCGATTCGTGTAAACTAGAAGCGGGACGTCGTTTATGCCGTGGAATTGAAATATTTCTCTATTCCGTTGAAGAGTGTCTGGGTTTTTTTGGTGAGAACTTAATCTAGCCACCAAGTCTAACTCTTTGACCAGCTGGCTAAGTTCCCTGGTGCAAAAATTTACTGGTAAAACTCGCTGCCCGTCTCGTACAGAGTAAGTATCAGCGTATGGATTGCCTGGAAAATTCTTGTTATTTTGAATCGCAGCAAAATCAACATTATCCCCGCCCCATGCAAACGCAACTAATCTGGCTGGCTTTCCTAGCGGTCTGAGCGTGCCAATTCCATGTTTAACCGTCTCTCGCACATCAGGCCCAGAATAAGTTGGGCTTTGATATGCCACAGTTGTTGGCTGGCCACCGCCAGCTCTGGCTACAGTTCTGCCCACATATGGGTCTTTACCTATCGTTACCATGAGTTAAAATAGCAGTAACACCTTATAAAGCTTTCTATATGGGCATATTCATTCCCACATTAACCTTAAATAGTTAATCATGTTAGGTTTTAGTATGGCAAACCCCCACAAGCTAGTATACATGAAGTCCTACAACCAGCGCTTAGATGTAAAGGCAAAGAAAGCCGAATATATGCGCCGAGCTAGGTCGCAGAAGGACCAGGAGTCTTCAAGAAATTTAGTTCACACTCTTTTAGATTTAGGCTTTGAAAGTTTGGCATTAGAATATGCGCAGGAAAGGGCGCCAGAGATGCTGGCAATGATTAAGGCTCCAGTAAGACGTAGAAGTTCTTAGTTGCATCGCGCAGCGATGCGACCGCGGAGGGGTCAGGAAGACCCTCAAACTGGGGGAACCTGCAAGGTTCCCGCGGTTCGGGCATCCACACGCAAGGCATATAAAAGTTTTTCTACACAAATAAGCGTTAGTTATGGCTGAGAAAGCAGAAAAGACCACAGCAAAGGAAGTCAAACTTAAGGTAGCAGAGGCCATGCAGGATGACATTAACCGCGGTGTCGTTCGTATAGACTCCCAGATTCTAAAAGAATTAGGCGTGCCGCAGGGCGCCGTAGTTGAGATTACCGGCGAGCGCACAACAGTTGCAATCGCTGCTCGGGCATACCCGGCAGATATTGGTTACCCAGTTATAAGAATGGACGGCCTGACAAGAAAAAACGCAGGTACGTCAATAGGTGAGTACATAGCGATACGGCCTGCTGAAGCAAAGGCGGCAAAATCAATAACAATTGCTCCCGCACAGAAAGGCGAGTCTTACAGATTCTTGGGCAATTGGGGCGAAGCAGTCAGACAGGCAATGCTGGGGCGCGCAGTCGTAAAAGGTGATGTTATATCATTAGGCGGCGCAAGGCGAAGGAGAACATACAGCAGCGATCCATTCGAGGATGTTTTCAGGTCAGTGATGGAAGGCTTTGAGATGTCAATGGGCCCGATTGCCTCATTGCGTTTCGTAGTTGTTAACACAAACCCTAAGGAAGCAGCATACATAACCGAAGGAACGGAGATTGAGATTCAGCCGGAAGCAGTCGAGTTAAAAGAAGAACGCATTCCTACTATAAGCTACGAAGACATTGGTGGCCTGCAGGACGAAGTAAAAAAAGTTCGGGAAATGATAGAACTGCCATTGAAGCACCCAGAAATTTTCGAGCGCTTAGGCATTCAGCCGCCAAAGGGAGTTCTGCTTTATGGCCCGCCGGGTACAGGTAAAACGCTTTTGGCAAAGGCAGTTGCCAATGAAACAAACGCAAATTTTATTTCTCTAAACGGGCCAGAAATTATGTCGAAGTTTGTTGGTGAAGCAGAGAAGAAGCTTCGCGACCTATTTACCGAAGCAGAAAAAAATGCACCGTCAATTTTATTCATAGATGAAATAGATGCCATAGCTCCAAAGCGTGAAGAGTCATACGGAGAAGTTGAGCGCAGGGTTGTTGCACAACTTTTAGCATCAATGGATGGCCTGAAATCGCGTGGAAAGGTAATTGTTATCGCCGCAACAAACAGGCCAGATGCACT
>JAHFKX010000098.1 GCA_023245115.1 Candidatus Woesearchaeota archaeon | reverse complement strand
GGATAACGTCGGCGATTGCGCTGGCATGGGTGCTGACCTGTTTGAGTCTTATGTTGTTACAGCGATCGCTGCAATGCTGCTCAGCGCAGCAGTGCCAAACGGCGCAATTATGCCGCTCATACTCTATGCATCAGGCATCATTGGCGCAATCGTTGGAATTTTTGCAACAAGAACAAAATCTGAAAATCCTATGGCTGCAATAAACAAAGGCATGATAGTTGCAGGAGTTATTACAGGCCTACTTTTCTTTTCCGCGACAGTAGTCCTGGACGCGCTTAATTTATTCTTCGCAGCCCTGACCGGTATAATCGCAACTGTACTAATTAATTTTGTAACTGAACATTACACGTCGCACAGCAGGGCACCGGTCAGAATGGTTGCAAACGCTGCAACAACCGGCGCAGGCACGAATGTCATAGCTGGCCTCGCGGTAGGAATGGAAAGCACGGCCTTGCCAGTATTAATTATTTCGGCGGCGATTGGTGTCAGCTACACATTCGGCGGCATTTACGGTATCGCTTTGGCCGCAGTTGGCATGCTATCACTAACTGGAATAGTTTTAGCAGTTGATTCCTATGGCCCAATAACCGACAACGCAGGTGGGATAGCTGAAATGGCTAACCTGCCAGAAAAAGTCCGCAAGGTAACAGATACCCTTGACACAGCAGGCAATACAACAAAAGCCACAACAAAAGGCATAGCAATAGCATCAGCCGCCTTATCAGCACTTGCGCTATTCGTAGCATTTGTAGAGTCAGTAGGCCTGAAAAATCTCGACCTGTTAAACACAAATGTTACAATCGGCTTATTTATCGGAGGTGGCCTGCCGTTCTTATTCTCATCCTTCCTAATGGGTGCAGTCGGCCGCGCATCTGTAAAAATGGTTGACGAAGTAAGGCGCCAATTCAAAGAAATCAAAGGAATAATGGAAGGCAAAGCAAAACCTGATTATGCTGCCTGTGTTGACATTTCTACGAAAGCAGCCCTGCGGGAAATGATACTGCCAGGCATTTTAGCAGTAGTCTCTCCGCTAGTCGTTGGCTTTATACTTGGTCCAGCTGCACTGGGTGGCCTGCTTGCCGGCTCGATTGTAACCGGTTTCCTGCTTGCGCTTTTCTTGGCAAATGCCGGCGGCGCTTGGGACAATGCAAAAAAATACATAGAATCGGGCGTCCACGGCGGTAAGGGCTCAGAAACACACAAGGCAGCAGTTGTCGGCGACACAGTCGGAGATCCTGCAAAAGACACGGCCGGCCCGAGCATTAACTCGCTGATAAAAGTACTAAACACAATATCAATCGTATTCGCATCAGCATTTGTGGCCTACGGATTGAAACTTTTTTAATGCGATAGTTTTTTTAACTTAATTTTCCATCTATTCATCGGCCATGATGAACTTCGAGCTAGCAGAATTATTTTATAACATAGCAGATATTTTAGAAATGCTCGGTGTGGCCTGGAAGCCGATTGCATACAGGAAGGCTGCTAGGCAACTTGAAAGTTTAAGCAAAGACATTAAAGATATTTATGAAGAGGGTGGCATTGAAGCGGTCCAGGATATTCCATCAATTGGCGAGAGCATAGCAAAAAAAATTACCCAATACATTGAAACCGGAAAAATAGATGAGTATGAAAAACTAAAGGCAAAACTCCCGGAAGGCCTTGCAAAACTTCTAGAGATAGAGTCTATCGGACCAAAACGTGCCGCAATTTTATACAAAAAACTCAAAATAGAGTCCATTGGTGATTTGAAACAAGCAATAACACAAAATAAAATCGCAAAGCTGGCCGGCTTCGGACTAAAATCGCAGCAAAATATAGCTGCTGGCCTCGACCTCTTTCAAAAAAGCAAGGAACGGGCTTCGCTTGGCGAAGTAATTCCGATTGCGAACGAAATTATTAATATTCTAAAAAAAGTTCCCGGCGTAGAACATGCCATGCCAGCCGGCTCTGTACGGCGGTGGAAAGAAACGGTCGGCGACCTGGACATCTTAGTTGTCTCTAAGCACCACAAAATAATTATGGATAAATTCACAACAATGCCGATTGTGCAAAGAATTTTAGCAAAAGGCAAAACAAAGTCGACAGTTATACTAAAAAATAACTTACAAACAGACGTCCGCGTTTTAGAAAAGCGCTCTTTCGGCGCAGCCCTGAATTATTTTACGGGTAACGTTGACCATAATATTACCTTGCGGCGCATAGCAATAGAAAAAGGTTACAAGCTTTCCGAGTACGGCCTTTTCGACCGAAAGACTGGCAAATTTATTGCTGGCAGGACTGAAGAAGAGCTTTACAAAAAACTCGGCATGCGTTACATCGAACCAGAATTACGCGAAAATCGCGGTGAAATTAACGCAGCCATCAGCAACAAGCTTCCAAAGCTCATAACGCTAAGCGACATACGAGGCGATTTACACGCGCACACGAAATGGAGCGATGGCACAAACACAATAGAACAAATGGTTAGAGCCGCGCAGGATTTGGGTTATGAATTCATATGTATATCAGATCATTCGCAGACACAGGCAATCGCCCGCGGCCTAAAAATTGGCCAGATAATACGCCAAGTAGCTGAGATTAAAAAGCTACAGAAAAAATTCAAAATAAAAATTCTAATTGGCTCAGAAGTTGATATCCTAAGCAATGGCGAGCTAGATTTCCCAGATGAGATTTTGAAAAAACTCGATGTTGTTATCGGTTCTGTTCACTCTGGTTTCAAAAGCTCAAAAGAAAAAATGACGCAAAGAGTAATAACTGCCTTGCAGAACAAATATCTCAACATATTGGGGCACCCAACCGGCCGGCTCATAAATAAACGTAACCCTTACGAAATTGATTTAAAAAAAGTTTTTGATGCTGCAGCGCAAAACAAAAAAATTATGGAAATTGACTCTCACCCGGCGAGACTCGACTTAAAGGACGAGCACATATTATTAGCAAAACAGTACGGCCTGAAATTCGCAATAAATTCTGATGCGCATTCTGTCGAACAGCTCAAGCTACTGGAATTCGGAGTGCACAGCGCAAGGAGAGGCTGGCTCGAAGCAGGTGACGTAATAAACACGTATAAATTATCAGGGTTGGCCAAAACCCTGCACCGAACAAAACTATAATAACCTTTCGCTTAAATAAAA
>JAHFKX010000030.1 GCA_023245115.1 Candidatus Woesearchaeota archaeon | reverse complement strand
AAGTATGTCGTTATATATTCGTCTATGGCTACTTTTGATGAAACTGATGGCGGTATTCCGCGTGCCACCCACGCTTCGATATCTGAAATTGCAACAACAACTTTTGCACCGTGTTGCTGATACCATAACATTTGGTCAACAATTAATTTATGCCCCAAGTGCATTTTGCCACTAGGCATTAAGCCAGTCATCATTATGAATGGTTTGCCTGTCTCAATACACTTTAAAATTGTATCAAGATCTCGATGCGCGAACATAATTCCACGTCGCACCGTATGATCTGAGTCTGGTATTTTTGAAAGAAGCGCATCATCTACTGGTGTAAGTCCCCACTGGCCTATTTGCTTACTGTAATTTTTAATAGTAATATCTTTTGCCCACGGATCTAAGCGCTCAGTTGATTCCATATTTACTTCAATATGGGGTAGTTTTATAAAGGTTTCGGTTATTCGGCGCTACGTCAAACTTATTTCAAACCCCACCGTTGGCATCTCTAAACCCCAGTTCTTCAAAACCTTGGGATGAACCTCACCAGCAATGCCGATTTGTTTCCCATCTTTCATAACTGCCGCACATCTGCCCGCAATAAATGATGGATGTTCGTGCTCGACAAAAATAATTTTCCAGCCCAAACCGTTTGCAACTGCCTGTAGAGCCTGCTTAGCGTCCGTAAAATTTGCATTTGTGTCTGAAACTGCAAATGCCAGTTTATGAATTGTGTCTGAACCAACCTCAGATTTTAGATTTGGAACGACAATATCACCAACTTCAAATATTTTTTGTGGGAATTCTTTTGTTGTGTTTTTTGACAAAAATTCCATAAGCGATGGAAAAAGCCAGTTTCTCATAGCGGAATAAGTAAACGATACGGGATTTGCTATTTCTATAATCCTGTCAGCAGGCAGGTTCATGTTGCCAAAAATATATTCCTGATTTGCAAGGACAAAAGACATGATTTCCTGTGCTCTGGTACCGATGCACAATTCACGAACCTTTCGGGAAAGTTTTTCAGCGTCAGATAGCCTGCCAACTGTTGGCAGGCCGGCAATTTCGGGCCTAAACTTGTCAAGCCCATGAAAAATAGCAATGTCCTCATAAATGTCAACTACGTGCATTACGTCTGTTCTGTAACTCGGAATTGTTACGTGAATAAGTTTTTTTTCTTCTGATGCATTATATCTTGCTCTTTGTAGGGCTTTTACAATATCTTCTGCGGATAGATTTTCACCCAGCAGCTTAGCAACATCTTCAACTTTAATTTCAAAATGCCTTGTCGCAAACTGCGGCGTAACATCTGGCTTTCGCTGCGGATAATCAATAATAACTGAATAAAGTTCGCCGCCCCTGTCAGCAAACGTCATTGCCATAATTCTTAAAACATTATTTACTGTTTCGTAATCTGTCCCGGTAACTTCCACAAGCACGTTGGTAGTTTTTTCATTTACCTGCCCAAGATCGTTGGAGTTTATGATTGGCGGCATCGATAAGACTTTTCCTTTTGCATCGGTAAAAATTGGGTAGAACTGCTGGCCCTTGAGTAAGTGCTGATACTCCAAACCCTTTGGGTGTTTTTCTAATATTTGCTTTGGCGTTAATTTTTCTGTAAATGTCAGCGGAACAAATGCATTCTCATCAGGCTTTGTGATTCCGTATTTTAACGGCCAGGCCAGCAGGTCGAAATCGTACAGGCCAATAGATGTCTTTGCCCGTTTTCTGCCATACGTGCCGTCAATCTTATCCTGCTGCTGCATGATTTGTTTTATTATCTGGTCGGTCAGCCTGACATTTTTAACAACAACACAGGCAATGTATGGGCGAATCTTTTCCAATTTCTGGTTGACAAAAATACGGTAGTCGCATTCTTTTAACTTGTAATCTTTAAGGCCTTTTTCAACGTCAAAAGCGCCGCGTAACTCCCTTACAAGCCCTTCGACACACCACAAGTCTGGCCTGTTCGTATCGCCGACTTTAATCGTAAGTGTATCACCTTCAATGCCGTCGATTTCGCTCTTGACCATCCAAATATATGGCTCTAATTTTTCTAAATCAATCGGCATTTTTGGCCTGACCATTTTCTTCAAATCCGAAAGTGAGACGTCAATGTTTGGCATTATAATTTCCTCTCCCTCAGCCAGCTAATATCTTGGCTGAACAACTGCCTTATATCTTTGATGTTTTCGCGAATCATGAAAAGCCTGTCTACGCCAATGCCCCAAGCCAGCACAGGGACTTTTACTCCGAAAGGCAGAGTAACTTCTGGACGGAATATGCCTGCCCCAAGCGCCTCAACCCATTTATTTAATGCAGGGCTCCAGATGTCAACTTCAATTGATGGCTCGGTGTACGGAAAGTAATGTGGCCTGAATCGTATTTTGTCGGAACCGGTAATTTTTTTTGCGAATTCTGCGAGCAAGCCAAGTAGTTTCCTGAAGTTCGCGTTTTCACCAAGTACAATTCCTTCGGTTTGGTTAAACTCAACTAAGTGCGTTGCGTCAAGAATATCTGGCCGAAACACGCGGGCAACCGCAAAATACGCACCGGGAATTTTTAGATTTTTGTTAGCTAATGCTCTTGCCGAGAGCGCGGTACCCTGCGTCCGCAGAATTAATCTTGCTGCTTCTTTTTCATCATAGTTATATTGCCAGCCAGTGCTTCCGGTCTTGCCGCCACCCTCGTGGACTGCTTTAACTTCTTTTAGTAAATTTTTATGTGCGTCAAGGCTTCCGTATTTTGGCTCTTTGACGTAATAAATATCGTGGATACCTCTGGCCGGATGGTCCTGCGGCATGTACAACGCATCATTATTAAAAAATGAGCTCTCAACAAGCGGGCCAGCCATCTCTTCAAAGCCTAATGCTACTAACTCATCTTTCACTTCCTCTAAAAATCTGACATACGCCTGTTTCTTTCCAATGGCTAATACTGGCACACCTGCCTCAACATCAAATCTCCTGAATGTTTTCTTCTGCCATTCGCCGGATTTTATGATTGCTGGAGTCAGCTGGCCAATTCGTTCTTCTGGCGTAATTGCATCTGCCACGCGTGCCCCGACATCCGTTATCCCAAACAGCCGCTCAACTCTGGTATCTGACGCGGTCAGGCCGCGTTTCCTAAGCCGTTCAAATGCCTCTTTATCCTCTGGTGCGAGATTAGCAATTAAAAGTTCACTGACAGAGTTAAATTTTTCTATGAAGTTTTCTTCGATTGTTTTTTTATTTTTGTAGCTCAAACCAACGTCATTGAGCTCTGTTTTTTCTTTTGATATGATAATTGCATTTTTCTGTCGCCAGTAACCCAAAGCAGCATTAAACTCTTTACCATCCATAAATTTGTATATTAATTTATCTGCAGTTACGCCGGCGATAAGTGCGTCAATTAATTTTCGTTCAGGCAGTTTTTCTGTTACGTAATGCCTGCCAAGCTTCGTAAGAATCACAGCTTCTATTTTTGTCTCCTTAACTATGATTAGACCTTTGTTTTCCAACCAAAGCGCTGAGCGTGCAACAGCAGACTGGTCAAGATTAGTCTCCGCTCGTAGTTCTGCATTGTGCCTGGCCTGCCCGTGCTTCTTCAATGCCTTCAGAATTGATATTTCATTGGCCTGTAACGAGTCGGCCAGTTTTGTCAGGTTGGTCATACATTTAATATCCTTACCACGTTTAAAAATTGTTTGTTCAGAAAATTTTAAAGCATGGTGCTATTAAAACTTTTTAAATAGCAAATTTAGTTACAACCCGTGGGCCCGTAGCTTAGCCCGGTATAACTTAAATCGCCGAGGCGGTTTAAGGAACAGCCGAACTTGTTCGGCTGTAACGCAAAATTGTGTTAAAGATTACGGGAAAGAGCGCTGCTCTGATAGCGAAGCCCTTTTCTTTCGCGAAAGAAAAGGTCTACCGCCCTACCCTAAAAGAAAGGCAGCGGCATCGCATAGCGATGCCACAAATTTCTTGGTAGGCTCAGACAGGCAGAGGTCGGCTGTTCGAATGTTGCAAAGGGTTTTCCGCTTCCGCGGAGCTTCTGCAGATGGAAGTCAGCCCGGGCCCATTAATTTTCTCCGCTAGCTACGCGATAGATTGCAATTAGGCTTACAATCACGACAGCGGGCGCGACGAGGACAATAAAATACTGCAAAATATTTACTAAGGTCGGCCCGGCAACAGGTATAAACTTAAAGCTTTGTGATGAAATGATGAGCGCAACACTGGCCAATAAGAAGTTGTGCGTTTCCTTTGCCCGTATATTTAACAAACCTACGACTACGCCGAGCAGCGCAAGCACAGAAGCGACAATTTTTTTATCTGGCATTGTATCGCCAAGTACAATTGCCAAAAGAATTCCAAACAGAAAAATCCAGTGTCCAACAATATGCAGCTCATAACCTAATAACGTATTCTTTTTAGCAGCCATACGTAATACATTGCTCAGCAATTTAAAACAATTGTTCACCACTCGTAAACACTTAAAAAGTCACGTTTAACTTTATGTTGATGGGCCGGTAGTTCAGCCTGGTACGGCAGCTTTGAAATAAAGTTGCAGCAGGAAAGAACGTCACGTTCGCAACGTGAAGGCCGTGGGTTCAAATCCCACCCGGTCCATTTAATCAAACTTCACGCCATTCTTTTTGCAATGTTTCATGAAATGCTTTGATTTCTGCTTCGGAATAAACATAATCTGTTAAATCATTCGGGTCTAATAAATATGCAATAACATCTGCAGCAGCCATCATGTGCATGGGATTAACGATAATTTCCTCACTTCTCGCGAGCCTGCCTTCATAATTGGTTACGTAATGGGCTGCGGCATGTAAACAGCGGAATAGCTCGCCACCCATCGCCCATTCTGCCTCTGAAAAATTCTTGCTTCTGGCCCAGTTTCCACTTAGCAACTCTTCGGGATTATGTGTTAGGTGAACAGTTGCTCTGACCCTGCCACGGATGGGCACGCTATATGTAATTTGTCTTCGCATATTAAAAATTGGGCTCGAACCAATTGGCAATAAGCCCATTTGTGCAACACCTTTAATTATATCCGGTCTCAGCAAATACGCCGAAGCATCGGCAATGCGTCGTTGCGCATCCGCATCAAAACGTACAAATTCTGGCAATCTTCGCGGCACATATTTAAATAATTCTTGGAAAACGGCGCTATTGTGCAAGCATTCTTCTGGCAGCCTGAAGGTGCCGTCTTTAACAGAATTTTCCCACTGTTTGCTTGTGTCCCTCACACTTACGGTAAATACCACGATAGCCGCAGCTAAAGAACTAATTTAAACCTTTCTACAAAGCCTTTGCTGGTTTTTTTGAAAATTTTATCTAATTTACTAACCACTGAAAAATTCTTTTTTGAGTGCTCGTGTTCTGTCAAATCGCTTTGCAACTCCGAGTAATTTTACTAGCTCATCGTGTGTCTGTGCCTTTTGCCAGTTAAAGTATTCATCGAAACCAACCTGTGCCTGCTGCATTTGTTCACTGCTATGCCCGTTGTAAGCCAGTCTGGCCTGCTCGTATGTTTGTATACTTTTAGCCGTAAGGTCGAGCTGGTATGCAAACTCGGTCCCTAATGCAGATAATATTTTGGCATCAGACATAATAGCTTGTAAAATAGTAGCCTGAATTTGTGGCTTGCCTTGTTGCGCTAGGAACTGAATATTTGTATTGAGCTCTATCACTAGCTCTGACAAGTCCACGGGCTTTGAGAACAAACCCATAGCAAACCATAAAAACCCCACAGATTTAAAGCTTTCTATGGACCGGCTTATTTTTCTTGGCACTGGTGGTGGGCGAATTGTAGTCGCAAATCAGTACGTCGGCACGGGCGGTTTTATTATACAGACCGAGGACTATCAAATATGGGTGGACCCTGGTGCAGGGGCATTAGTACGCGCAAAACAATTTGGTGTGACCGCCGCAAAAACAGATATTGTTTATGTAACTCATCAGCACATAGACCACTGCAATGATGTTAATGCGGTTGTTGATGCAATGACACTTGGCGGAATAAAACAGCGCGGTACGGTCATAAGTACACCAACGCTCATAAACGGCTCCGACAAGGACCAGCCGTGGCTGAATCCGGCAGTTAAAGCGTTCCTAAAAGATACATTTGCTGTTAAAGCTGGCGATAAAATAAAAATAGATAAATTTAATTTTGTGGCCACGCCAGCACATCATGACATAGACTACTGTAATGGCCTGCGGCTGGAAACGCCAAAGTTCACGCTAGGCTATACCTCTGACACAGCATACTTTCCGGAATTGGCAGAAGTGTATAAGGGCTGCAATATATTAATATTGGACGTTCTCAAACCCGGCAACGAGGCATGGAAGACACATTTTAATTCTGAGGATGCTGCGAAATTAATTTCAGAGGTCAAGCCCGAGCTTGCCATACTAACACACTTCGGCGCAAAAATGCTTCGTGCAAACCCGATTTATGAAGCGAGAAACATCCAGAAAAAAACAGGCGTCAGAACGCTGGCCGCACAAGATGGCATGAGGCTGGACCTACGAAATCTGGCAAGCCAGACGAAGTTAGAAACATAATCGCTAACCTTTTAAACTTCTTTAGGATTTCAGTTTTATGGCACTTGCGCCAAAACCTGATTTTGCAGCCATAGAAGCAAAATGGCAGAAATTCTGGCTAGATAACAAAATCTTCAAGTTCGATAAGAAAAGCAAGCAACCTGTTTTTTCGATTGACACTCCACCGCCAACAGTTTCAGGGGATTTGCACATGGGCCATGCAATGAGCTACACCCATTTTGACATCATGGGCCATTACATGCGCCAGCGTGGATTTAACGTCTTGCAACCGATGGGTTTTGACGACAACGGCCACCCCACGGAAAGGTTTGTAGAAAAATTGCATAACGTCGAATCCAAAATATGAAAAAAGAAGATTTTAATGTTCTTGTCAGAAAAGAAATTCCGAAGTGGGAAGCTAAGTACAAAGAAGATTTAATTAAACTCGGCCATGGCTATGATTGGGACGCAACGTATTCAACAATTTCTTCGGAATCGATTGCGCTTGCACAGCGTTCGTTTATAGATTTGTACAAAAAAGGCCTGGCCTATCGAAAAGAAGAGCCAACAATATGGTGCACGCGGTGCCAGACCGCGCTGGCACAGGCAGATTTGGAGGAGAAAGAACGGGAAACAAAACTTAATTACATTAACTTTTCAGTCGAAGGTGCCGGCCAGATAGAAATTGCAACTACGAGACCCGAGCTGTTGCCTGCTTGCGTTGGTATTTTTGTCCACCCAACTGATGAACGGTACAAAAAGTTTATTGGCAAAACTGCAGTGGTTCCAATCTTCGGCCAAAAAATTAAAATAATGGCCGATGAAAAGGCCGATCCAAATTTCGGAACCGGCGCGGTAATGACATGCACTTTTGGAGATAAAACGGATATTGATTGGTGGAAAAAGCACAAACTGCCGCTCCGCATAGTACTGGAAAAAAATGGAAGACTTAACGAACTGGCTGGCCAGTACAAAGGCATGAAACTCGAAGAAGCAAGAAAGGAAATAATTACTGAACTGCAAAAGATGGGCATACTCAATAAACAAGAAACGCTAAAACAAACCATACGCATTTGCTGGAGATGCCCAACTGCTGTAGAATTTATAGTAACAAAACAATGGTTCATTAATATATTAGATAACAAAGAAAAATTCATTGAACTTGGAAAGAAAATTCATTGGCATCCCGAATACTATTTGAAATTATATGAAAATTGGGTTGAGAATCTGAGCTGGGATTGGTTAATTTCGAGGCAAAGGCATTTTGGCCCGAATATACCCGTTTGGTATTGTGAGAAATGCCAAAAAGAAATACTGCCAGATGAGAAGGACTTGCCGGTAAGCCCGGAAACAGACAGGCCAAAAAAGAAATGTGCCTGCGGTTCTGATAAATTTGTCCCCGAAACTGACGTGTTTGATACATGGATGACATCTTCGCTAACGCCGCAACTCGTGCTAGGATGGGATAATAAAAAGTATGGCGCAATATTCCCGATGACAGTGCGCGCGTCAGCCCGCGATATAATCAGGACATGGGAGTTTTACACAATTGTAAAATCGTGGTACCACTTCAAGAGCCTGCCATGGACAAACACACTGATTAGCGGCATGATTTACGATGCAAAGGGCGAAGAGATGCACAAGTCGCGGGGCAACGCAGTCGCGCCGCAGGACGTAATAGTAAAGTACTGTGCGGATGCATTCAGATACTGGACCATCTCATCGACAATAGGCGAAAGCCTTGTTTACAATGAAAAAGAACTTGTGCGCGCCCAGAAACTTTTGATAAAACTCTGGAATGTTGCAAGGTTTTGCGAGCCAAATCTCTTAGTTAGCAAATCGAAACCGCAAAATATAATAGATAAGTGGATTTTATCACGGCTCAGCGATGTAATTAACTCTTACACAAAATCATTTGATAATTATGACCCTGCGACTGCGCAAAGAGTATTGGACCAATTTTTTTGGCAAGAGTTCTGTGATTTTTACCTAGAGATGATAAAGTACAGAATTTATGGAGCTGACGAAAAGGACAAAAAATCTGCACAAACCGCACTCTATGAATGCATCCAGACACTGCTGAAATTATGGGCGCCAGTCCTGCCACACATAACTGAAGAAATTTATCAAGACTTATTCGCAAAGTCTGACGGTGCAAAATCTATTCACATATCTGACTTTCCGAAGCCCGCCACGATTGATAAAAATGCGTTAGAGCTTGGTAATTTAGCCGTTGAAGCAATCACTGCAATTCGTAAACATAAAGCTGACAAAAATATGAGTCTCGGCGCAGAACTTGATAGCGTTGTCTTGCAGCATCCGCAGGCCAGTAAACTGGAAAGCGTTGCCGGCGAAATAAAGGGCACGATGAGGATAAAACAGCTCGAACTGCGCACTGGCGAGCTTACGGTTAGATAAGCTGTCCGGCCGCTTCCATGATTTTTGCATATCGCGGCGTGCCATCTGGCAGCGTAAAATCCTGAAATGAGTTATATTTATTATTTTTTCTTGCGTCAGAAATTGCAGCAAAAAATTCTTCTTTTGTTTTGAATAAGTATTGCGTATTCCACTGGCCAAACGGCGTTT
>JAHFKX010000029.1 GCA_023245115.1 Candidatus Woesearchaeota archaeon | reverse complement strand
TTGCCCAGCAGCCAGTACTCAAGAACGCCAGCACCAATCAAACAATAATACTATTTATAATTGCTAGATTTCAAAAACCCGCTTTGCATTGTTGTAAAAAACATCTTCATGATACTCTTCCGGCACTGCTTTCTTGATAAACTCAATATAATCATCATGGCTTGCCAGCGGCCAGTCAGAGCCGAACATAAACTTTTTCGGATTTTCAGAGAAATCGAAGCAATCCATAATTCTTTTCCTGACTTTTTCCGCTTCTCTCGTTGCAAATTGTTCATGCCTGCCAACAATTAAACCAGATAAATCAGCAAAAACATTTTCATTTTTGTACAAAACCTGTGCAGCTTCCATTATGTTAGGATTGCCAATATGCGCTATGACAATTTTCAATTTCGGAAAATCCACAGCAACTTCATCAACGGGTAATGATTGGGAAAATTTTAGTTTCGCAACTTTTGAATACGTATCACCGGTGTGAAATATTACTGGAACTTTGTATTTTTCAGCCAGCTCGTAAAATTTATAATAGATTTTATAATTTGCAGCAAAGTGATAATAACCTAAGAATATTTTTAATCCTTTTATTTTTCCAGATTTTAGTGCTTCTTCAACCTTATCGGCTTGGTCGTTATGTGGATTTATTCCGGCAATCGGCGTAAGGCGTATATCGTATTTGCTTTCTGGCAGTGTTGGCATTATTGGATTTTTTGCTTTTTTGTCCAGTACGACACAATCCTCTGCGCGCATATCTTTGAATCCAATTATTACAGAATGTATGATATTATTTTTCTTCGTTGATTCTGCGAGCCCTGCAGAACTGAAATTAATTCCTGATTTATGCGCCGCAACTTGAAAGGCATGGCTATGTAACTCGAAATGGCAGTGCGCATCAATTATTTTCATAATAAAAATGCTCGCCCAGAGTATAAATAGTTTTTGAAAAAAATTATATTTCAATTTTCACAAACGTCACAAAAATTTGCTACCAGTTCAAACCAATTTTAAGACTTGAATTGCAATAATTAAAACTGCAACTGCTGCGCATACTGCAATAACATATTCCGGCTTCAGCTTGACGCGCGAGCCTTCATCCTCATCGCCGTATCTAACTATTCCGCCTTCCGAACTTGGTAATCTTATACGACTGTCTGCCATGATTTTTCACTAACCTATGGGTTTAAAAAGAATACCTATTAAGCGTTTCAATGGACTGGAAGGATCTTAATAAAAAAGACTTGAAAAAGTTTTATGCCGAATGGGTAAAAGCAATAGCTGCCAGTAGGGCTACTAAGAAATCTATAAAATTACACTTAAACAAACACCTTAGTGAATTAAACAAACTAAAAAATAATAGAACGAAAGATGTGGAGCGCTGGCTGGCCAGCATGCACAACCTCCTGCGCATTTTTGAAGAAGTTTATGATGTCAAAACTTCGTTAAGATCAAAAGTTAAACGGCTAGAAAATCACTACATCAAACATCCAGAAAAATCAACTGCACCCCCAAATAAAATTTGAAGCCCAGCTGTAAGCGATCTTCTGTTGCGGCACCTTTCGGATTGCCGTGCAGGCATTCGACTGAGCGGCTCGCTGGCCTTGCTCCCGTCCAGGCTAACATCTCTCACCCGCCGCGAAACAAACTCAAACATCATCGTGCGATTCGCGTGGTTGCTTTCTGTCTTTGCCAGCCAGCTCAACTAAGAGCTTTTTGGACATTGCAGGAGGATCGACTTTCCTAACTGCCTAAGCAGCTAAGCCTGCCACTGGGCTTCGTTAAAACCGGCGCGCTGCGGGTTTATAAATTTAAGCCCACAACACAATTTTATTCCCACGGCGTCACTGCTACACTTTTCCAATATGCGTTCTTCGCTGCCTGGTGTTCATCAACTCGCTGTCTGAGCCACTGGTACAGCGTTGGGGCAACTAGTTCTAAATATTGTTTAATGTTGACTAAATGCACGGGTGGCTGCTCCTGACAAAGATCTTCTAGGGTTAATATTGTTTGCACATCACTTAACCTCGGACTTCCCGCTTGCAATTCATTTTCTATTTTACGTATCCACGAACCACCTGGGTCTATGTTCTGTAGCTCGTATATCGTGCTTAAAACAGCTATCAGTGCTGCACGCTCGTCTAGTGCGTTAGTTTTGTTCATTTTTCACCTCCTTTCAATAATTCCTGAGCAGCAAGCCTGCCAAGTTTTGTGAGGCAGGCCGGCTCACCCTTTCGCGAGAGCGAGCCGTAAGAAATCAAGCCAACTTTTTTCAATGAAGTTAAATTATTCCAAATTGTCGAGCTAGCACATCGCAATTCTTTAGAAAGTTTTGGAACAAGTGCAGTTACATTTACAGAATTGGAATTTTCTGACAGATAAATCAGGATTTTTTTCTGCTTGCGGGTTAAATTTTCCCTAACAAGAACAATCAAACTAGAAATAAGCTCACGCTTGGAAAAGGCAATCAGCCACTCTTGTAGTAGCCGAAGCCTCTGCTAAATAATTTGAGCTAGCAATAATATTCCTTGAATTTATTTTTGCTTTTGTTTGTTTCATGATAACTCGTCCTATTTAGTTCAGTATATAAATCTTTTGTGCAATGAAAATTAGAACTAGAATATATCAGAAAGCTATAGTAGAAGTCACAAATCTTAACTAAAAGAATGGCTCTTAGTAATCGCGGGCTGAACAGCCTAACATCTTTTTGACAGTCGCGAATATTTTCTTATTCGACTGCAAACCGCACCAACGAGAAGCACGGCACCACCAATAAAAGGTGCAGTGTTAACTAAAGTATAATCTCCTATCGCATATGAAACTGCAACTGCAGCGACTGCTGTTGGCAAGCCGACGCCCAGATAAACATAATACTTCGATACTCGCCGACTTATTTCATCTCGCGCAACGTTAGACATTTTTGCGTTTTTATCTAGTTCAAAACTTACTATTTCTTGTTCCAATATTCCTTTCGAACCAGCATATGCTACGTATCGATGAGCTTCATCGGACAGTAAAATTGCAGCGCCATATGCAGCAGTTATTGCTAAAGCATTTATATAATTAATAATATTATTGCGAAATGGCCGCATTAAAAGATCTACGAGTCCAGCCCCAGCCAAAAATTTAGAATATAAATTTAGTTGCTTTGCTTTTTGCGGCAAAATTGCAATAATGGCTCGTTTCTCTTCGTCTGTTAGTTTTTCTTTCCTTGCGAATAATTTATTTATTAACACATCAAGATTTTCTACAGATTCCACTTTCTAAACTCCCGCGAAAATAATTTTAGCGACTTACTAACTTCTCCAAACTTTTTGCTCAAATCAATCGGATAATTTGTGCGACCAAGAAACTCTAAAATTAAATTTACATTCATAATACTTAGTTTTTTAATATTTGTGTTAATAAGTTTTTTATTTCTTTTATTTTTTAACGCAGCTGTGATTATATCTGCATCCGCCTGCGTTATTTTTGGCAGCTTTTTGGCTGCTCGAGAAGCTGACAAAAATTGTTTGCTGTGTAACTTTATGCGTTCGAATAAAAGTGTTTTGCATTTTTTATACAGCTTATTGTGTCGTTTTGTGCTTTTTCCAAGTTTTTTGGCAGAATAAAATTGATTTTGTATTTTAGCAAATGACGAAACTAACGTACTAAAATTTTCAGTTCTAATTTTTTGTAAAATTTTGTAATTTTTAGTAAATGTTGGCGGGTCTTGCATTGTTTTTAACAAGCCGTCTTTTATTTTATTTGCATATTCTTCTATAGCAACGCCTGCCGCGCGTTCTATGCCGAAATGTTCTGCTATTTTTACTAATGTTAATTCAGCTTCTGCTGCAAGCCCAACAACAAACCCAAATACGGATAGTAGTTCATACGTCCAAACCGCTTCCACAACTTTGTTATAGGATTCCGCAGCCTTTATTTTGGCCTGCGGAATTATAACTTGCACGCACTGCAACTTATCACCAGAATATTTGTATCCGTTCTTGTCAATCAAATCCCACCCGATTTTGTAACTAAAGATTGTTGGCGCAATAACCCAAGAAATATATCCGAGTGTATCTGACTCGGGATCTGACCACCACTGCCAGTTCCACGAAAAGGTACAGTTTTTGTCTGCAATTCCTAATGTTTCGTGCGGCGGAATTTGCTTTGGCAAGCGCGTCACAATCGGAAATGCCGCGCTTCCGCCGGATAAAATTATTTTGTTGCCGATTATTTCTGCCTCGCCATTGTTTTTAATCCAGGCTGTGAAATTATAAAACCGCCCGATATCAACACAAGCGCAATTCTTTGGGCAATTGTTGCCAGAAAATCTATCTGGCTGAACTTCGACACTTACCTCTGGCACCGGCCATCTCGGGTATTCCGGCCGCTCCAGATTTATTTTAATATCTGAAACTTTCGAATCTTTAGTTTTAATTTCCCAGTTAGATTCTTTTTTCCAATTTTTTGTTTTCAAAAAACATTCGATGAGAATTTTTCTTTTAAGTGTTATTGGCGCATTTCTGTAATATTTTTCAAAATTTTCTTTCAATTTTAAAATTTTTCCAAAATAATTGTATTTTCCATACGTATCTTTTGAGTTTGCTTCTGCTTTATCTATAACATTGCCATCTTCATCTAAAAGTGTCGCACTAAAATAAGCAACGTCTTCGTTCGTAGTTGCTTCTCTGTAATCGCAAGAAATAGCAAAATTTGCTTCGCCAACCGCCGGCGGCGGATTATATCGCATTGGGTTTTCAAAGTTTAAAGCGGCAACCGCTTTTGGTTCAACCAAAATAATTTTTTTTCCTTTTTTAGTTTGTTTGCCAGTTAAAGATAATCTACCAATATAAATAATATTAATCATTGGTTCTCTGCTAACCATGCCATTGTTTACTCAAATAAATATTTAAACCTTTCTAAAAAGAATATCAGAAAGCTATAGTAGAAGCCTCAACAGTTGAACGAAGTTCAACTGCCACGCAAATCCTGAGATCTGCGCGGTCTTAACTAAAAGAATGGCTCTTAGTAATCGCGGGCTGAACAGCTCGTTACCTTGCTGCGTACACCCCGATCCTATCAACCCCCTCTTCTAGGGGCGCCTGTGGAGTCTCTTTTTGAAGACGGCTTCGCTCTTAGATGCTTTCAGAGCTTATCCGTTTCTGGCGTGGCTGCTGGGCCTGCCTTATCAGACAGCCCATACACTAGAGGCCAGGGCGCTGCGTTCCTTTCGTACTAAAAGCGCCTTCTCCTTAGACTCCAAACAATTCCAATAGATACTAAACCAACTGTCTCACGACGTTGTAAACCCAGCTCATGATGCCTTTTAATCAGTTAACCCCTGCACCCTTGGGTACTTGTGCATACCCAGGATAGGCAAAGCCGACATCGAAGAAGCAAGCGCCGAGGTCGATGGGTACTCTAACTCGGCACGACTCAGTTATCCCCGTGGTACCTTTTCTATCGGATTAAGCCTTCAAAAAGAAGGACATTAATGTTCACTAGGCCGCGCTTTCGCGTCACAGTTACTCGCTTTTCGAAACTGTGTCAGGCCAGCTTTTCGCCTTATCGTCTACTCCGGATTACCAACCCGGATGAGCTGACCATTGGATCCCCCCGATACTTTTTCGGGGGGTTGCCGCCCCAGCAAAACTGCCCAACTGCTGGTGTCCCCCGAAGGGTAAGCAATTCAGCCCTGGAAGATCGGTGTTACACTTTTCCCTCAAACCTGCCCGAGAGCAGGCCCTAGTAACGGGTACCGACTACACTATGCAGCCAAAACCGAACCGCAACAACAGTCTACAGTAAAGGTCAACGGGGTCTTTGTTTCCCATTGGAATTCCCTAGTTCGTGCACTAGGATAAAATCTTCGCGAGGTTCTTCCTAGGGACAGCGGGGACCTAGTTAGCCCTTCATGCACGTCACCAATTAAATGACAAGGCATTTCGCTACCTTAAGAAGGTCAGAGTTACCTCCGCCGTTTACGGACCCTTCGCTCCCTTGAAAAGGATTTTCAGGTATCCGCACTGGGCAGGAATCAGCAACTATACTAAGCCGTTTAGACTTTGCAGTTACCTACGTTTCTATTAAACAGTCCGGCCCCCCTGGCCATTGCATCCAGCTAGCCCTTTAACAAGCCTGCTGGAACCGCTTCTACCGAAGATACGCGGCCATTTTGCCGAATTCCCTTAGGAAGATTGTCCTCTCACATCTTAGCTTTCTAGGCTAGGGGCACCTGTGTCGGTGCTTGGTACGAATACAGTTAAACTTCGTATTCCCTTTTCACGGGCTCTGGGGATCTACCAAACCCCTTGCGGGGCTATTCACTTTTTCGTCCAGCTCTCTTCATTACGAAACTCCCTGGACTTATGCGCTTAAACATCTCGATAGAGACGCTCGGCATACCCTAAAGCGTCGGAAATACGCTTGTGTTGCCACACGCGTAACTGTAGTTTCCGAATATTAACGGAATTCCCTTTCGCTTAATACGGTTACGATTCAAGCTTAGGATCGACTAACCCTCAGCTAACGATTAGTGCTGAGGAACCCTGGCCCTTTGATGGTATAGTTTCTCACTATACTTAGGTACTACTTACACCGGCATCCACTTTATTGCAGGCTCCACTTCTCCTCTCGGAAAAGCTTCTGCGCCTGCAACATGCCTGCCTACTCCACTCTTACGAGGGGAAGGGTATCGGCGGCTGACTTAGCCCTGTCCATCTGCGACGCAATTAATCTCGATTGGTCCGCTGTAACGCGTTGTTTAACGGATGGCTGCTTCTAAGCCTACCGCCCAACTGTCTTGGACTAATGACATCTTACTTACACTTAGTCAGCTCTTTAGGGCCTTAACCCTTCGCTGTGTTGTTCCACTTTTGGTCGTCCAGCTTAACCAGACTCCCTCACTCCCGGCTTCTACGCTACATGCAGATTCAGAGTTAGACAGGACACCGAACCCGAAGGCCCTAAATGCCCAATCTGTACTTTACCCCGCATGCCAGCTCGACCGAGGCTGAACTGTAGCTCATTTCGGCAGGAACCAGCTATTGCCCGACTCGATGAGCATATCACTCCTAAACCCAGGTCAGAAGTACACATTTGTGTAGAATGCTCTTCGGCCCTCCATCCCCATGTAAATCTGAAGGATTTGCATTCCGCGAAATCCTTTCGCGATATTTTACAGGGACTTCAGCCTGCCCAGGCTTAGATCGTCGGGCTTCAGGTCTTCCCCTTGTGACTCCACGCGATCGCACGTGGCGTCTCGTTGTACTGCACGCTCTCGCTTTTGCTACGCCTCCCTCTTTTCAAGTTAGGCTTGCCACAAAGGAAAACTCGCCGGCCCGTTTTTCAACACGGACGGTGCAACCCCGAAAGGCCGCACCTTCCCGAAGCCATTTAGTTTCAGGTTCTTTTGACTCTCTTTCAAGAGTTCTTTTCAGCTTTCGCTCGCGCTACTTTTACGCTATCGGTCTTGGGAAATATTTAGGATTGGATGTTAATGTCACCCATATTCACACGCCAGTCTCAAAGCGCGCTACTCTGCAGACGGAATCTGTCAAAAAAGTTTTGTTACGTGACTTTCACACTCCAAGGTCCAGCTTTCCAACTGACTTCGCAAAACTCACCCAACAGTACCGTCAACCACATCTCAACTCTGTTGCCAGAGCGATTCAGTTTGTCCTATGCCGCTTTCAGTCGCCCATAATAACGGCATCTCATTGATTTCTCTTCCTGCGGGTACTAAGATGTTTCAATTCCCCGCGTTCCCTGTCCTTTCGGACCGCTTCCCGAAGGAAGCTCGAAGTCGAATTCGGCTATCCCAGGTTCAATTGCTGCTTGCGCATACCCTAGGCTTACTGCAGCTTGCCACAGCCTTCTTCGGTCTCCCAAGCCAAGCCATCCCCTAAATGGCCCTATTTTCAGCTAAGATTGATTCCAACGAAAATTGTTCGTTGACACAGCTAGTCTTACGACTAGCTGAGACTTCTACTATAGCTTCATGACTATTCAGCACTTCATCCAAGGTTTTCAGACCTTGAATTGCATGTCTCTCCTAATGAGAGCGTGATGTGACTTGTGAATTGTGAATTGGTCAGAAAGAGGCAAAACAAATATTAAAGGAGGTGATCCATCCGCAGGTTCCCCTACGGATACCTTGTGTCGACTTACCCCGCCTCGCTGAGTATAAGTTCGACTCCCTCAACAGGAGCCTCACTTACGCCCAACTCGGATGGGTTGACGGGCAGTGAGTGCAAGGAACAGGGACGTATTCGCCGTGCTATGCTAAAACACGGTTACTAGAGATTTCGCCTTCATGAGGGCGAATTGCAGCCCTCAATCCGAACAAGGTTGACGTTAAGGGATTCGCTTCTCCTTTCGGAGTTGCAGCCCGTTGTGTCAACCAATGCATGCCACGTGTAGCCCAGCGTATTTGGAGCATACAGACCTATCGTTGCCTGCGCCTTCCTCTGGCTTACGCCAGCAGTCCCCCTATTGTGCCCCACCCCTTTCGAGATGGGTCGCAAATAGAGGCACAGGTCTCGCTCGTTCTCTGACTTAACAGAACACCTCACGGCACGAGCTGACGACGGCCATGCACTACCTCTCAGCGTGTCTAGTACCCCATTCAGGAGGACCTTCATTCTGCTGTCGACGCTGGTAAGGTTCCGGGCGTTGAATCCAATTGAACCGCAGCATACACCCCTTGTGTGTTCCCCCGCCTATTCCTTTAAGTTTCAGTCTTGCGGCCGTACTCCCCAGGCGGCTAGCTTAACGCCTTCGCTACGGCACCACACATTCTCGAAGAATGCGTCGCACCAAGCTAGCAGAGTTTACGGCTAGGACTAACTGGGTAATTAGTCGAATGAATTTTCATATATTTTTCGGACATCTCACAAACGTTAGTTTTTCTAAGCAACAATTCATGAGACCTAATTCCGAAAATTTTATTTGGAAAATTTTCGATAACGCGAAACTAATTTCGCGGAATCGGAGACTTGATATTCAAGTCCTTCGATATCTAATCCAGGTTGCTCCCCTAGCTTTCATCCCTCACCGTCAGACCAGTTGTAGTAGGCTGCCTTCGCCATCGGTGGTCCTCCTGAGATTAAAACATTTTACCGCTCCCTCAGGAATACCGCCTACTTCCCCC
>JAHFKX010000097.1 GCA_023245115.1 Candidatus Woesearchaeota archaeon | reverse complement strand
GCGGGAAAATTCGTAGCGGTACGTTGAACCGCCGAGTACAAATATGTCGCCCTTTTTCATGCGCTCTAAAAATTCCTCGTCTATCTTGCCAATAGGCTGCTCGCCAACTTTAACGGTTATGTAGCTCTCATCAGGTATCGTGCCAATGTTAGTTGAATATAATACGCGGGCAAGTTTTGAGCGCTTGCCAATCATGCCGGTTTTATTGTCATACCAGATTTTTGCGTAAACGTGGCGGAGTTCCAGCTCAGCATACTCGCCGGCCAGGTAATTTATAACTGACATAAAATCTTCATCAGGCAGGTTTTTGTAACAGTAGCTGCGCCTTACTGTTGTTCTGATTGTATCTATGTGTTCCATGCTCTCAATGGCTATGCCATAAATTTGTTGTGCAAGGACATCGAGGCAGTTTTTCGGAATTTCAATTCTGTCAATCTTGCGTTCAACTGCATTTTTCAAAATTAAGGCATCCTCAACTAAATCGTCCCTGTCGATTACCACGAACCGGCCCTTGATATCGTCGTGCAGCCTGTGGCCCGAGCGGCCAATGCGTTGCAGCGCACGTGAGACAGATTTTGGAGAACCAAGTAAAATAACAAGGTCTATGTAGCCTATATCAATGCCAAGTTCAAGCGATGTTGAAGAAACAACAACTTTTAATTCGCCTTTTTTGAGTTTTTCTTCTGTTGACAGGCGCAGTTCTTTTGATAACGACGAATGGTGCGCCTGTATGTTTTCCGCATAGTGCTTCCCGTATCTATTTTTTAAATTGTGTATTACGCGTTCGGTTGCCGCTCTCGTGTTAGTGAATATCAAAGTTGTCTTATGTTTCTGTATCATTTCGTGCAGCGTATCGTAGGTTTTTTTGTCAAGGTCGGCTTGCGTAACGTCCATAATATTTTCAACCGGCGAAATAACTTTCAAATCAAGTTTTTTTAGAAATTGCGCGTCTACTATTGATATATTCCTTGGCTTGCCATCATTCTCACAGCCGGCCAGAAATTGTGCTACTTCCTCCAGCGGCGCAATTGTCGCGGATAGGCCGATTCTTGTAAAGTCACCGGATAAATTTTGTAATCGTTCCATGCTCAGCGATAAGTGCACGCCTCTTTTTCCAGAGGCTAGGGCATGAATTTCATCGATAATAACCCACTTCACGTCGCGCAGTTTCTCCCTAAACACGGGGGCGACAAGAAGAATGCCGAGGCTTTCCGGTGTTGTAATAAGTATGTGTGGCGGCTTCTCGCGCATTTTTGATTTTTCCGCCTGCGTCGTGTCTTCTGTTCGGACAAAAACGCGTATGCCTAGCTCCGTTCCGTGCTCTGCTTCTATTTCTGTTAACGGTTCCAGCAGGTTCTTTTTTATGTCGTTGTTCAGTGCCTTCAGCGGGGAAATGTAAACACAGTAAACCTTATCTTCCAGCTTTTGCGCTTCCGACAATCTGACCAGCTCTGAAATTATCGCAGCAAAGGCAGAAAATGTCTTGCCGGAGCCAGTCGGCGCAGAAATTAGAACATTTTTCTTTTTGTGTATGTCAAGAACTGCAAACTTTTGCGGTGGTGAGAACTTGCCAAATTTTTTGCGGAACCACGAGCTAACAGTAGGGGTTAGCGCTTTAAATATTTCTTCGTCGCTGTGTTCTGTTTTCTGAAATTCCGTAGACATAGAAACAATAGTATGCTAAATTGATTTTTAAGCCTTTAATCTTGAGCTATTTATTCCTCTTCTGGGCTTTGTTTTTCTGCTGGCCTATAATTCGCAACTCCGGCCAGCAACCGTAAATCTTCTGTAGGGATGCTTTGGTCCCGAATCAGCTGGCCATATGAATTGCGCAACTTCATGGCAAGCCCGAAATTACCAGAGTTAACTGACTGAACATATAACTCGTTCACCGGTCTTCTTATCTCGTTATCTGTAAATTTATATTTTTGAATTATTTTTTTCGCATCTTCTGAATTGTGTAACGTTGCCTCGAGAACTTTGAACATAAATGGTCTTATCGTATTTTTAGGCAGATCAAGTTCCATCAGTGCGCGGCCGTACAAGTCGTATGCATTTCCCGGCAAGCCTCGTCCATATCCCGGCGGTGCACCCGGCGGGGCAGGAATTTTTGAGTTTAGTTGGCCAGTAATAAAAATTTCTGCTGCGTGGTGAAGTTCCTTTTTACTTAGGAATTTTTTGGCCAGCCAGATTGCGCGCAGTAAACCATCGCTTGCCCGGCTGTGGTACGATTTTATCAGTGTGCCATATGCTAATTGTGCGGCCCTCCTAACACTGCTCTCCGGAATACCTTCGCTTTGATGTCTCACGATTTTTATATACTGTTCTTCGTGCACGCTCATATAATTTGCAGACATAACTTCTACCAGACCGCGTTCTCTCATTGCCAAAATTTCCTTTGCAGGTTTGCCAAGAATTTCCGCGGCAAGCAATTGCTCTTCGAGGTTGTGCGACTTAGGATAGCGTCTGTTGTAACTAAAACAAAACCTTGCGAATTCCTTTGCGATATCTTCGAGGCCAGCCTTTCTGGCCTGCTGTATCGTATGACCAATCGCGCCCCTTCCAAAGTGCACACGTCCAGTTTTATACTCCTCAAGCTCGCGCATAAGCATTTGCTTTGTTGATTCTGCCTCAAGCTGGGCGGCCTTTTGACTGTCCAACGCGCCAAGTAAGCCAGATTTATAGGCGTTATTTTCTACGTATTTATCAACTAAAGCCTCAAGCCGCTTTTTTGTTGCGGCATCCAGCGTTGCAGGGTTAATGGCGTCATCTGCCGGACTTTTTGGTTTTGCAATAGCAAACAAGTCGTTAACCCCGCTTTGAACCTTACCTTCCAAATCTTTGCCTTGTTTCGCATTGCTTATTAGTTCAGCTAATTTTGTGCTGTCATAGTCGAATATTTGAACGTCAGAAAAATCAACGCCGTCAACGTCTGGGTCGCGCCCTTCGGCAACTGCTTGCGCCTCTTTTAGTACATTTGTGCGGGTAGTAATGGAACACGTTGAGCCACCGAAAGAGCCATGCCGCTCGGTAAACAAAATAACCTTTTTATCCGGAATGTAGAAGCACGAAGCATACGAACCTGCATGTATGTGAAAATCGCTCGGCGCACTTCTGTTAAAATAAACAACCTTCATGCAGTTTTTAGGCTGAAAAAGCATATAAGCCTTTT
>JAHFKX010000096.1 GCA_023245115.1 Candidatus Woesearchaeota archaeon | reverse complement strand
AATATTTCTTTCAGGTCACGTTTCATTTTTCTCCATGATGGCCTGTAGGGCTGTTTTTGTTGCCTGCATTGTGAAACCATGACCAACCCTGCCCAGGACAGTTATGTTTGGGTTTTTGGCAAATGCCCCGCAAAATTTGCCGGCGTTTTTGTGTACGAGTGCTTTGCAGTCTTTAGACCATGAAAGCATAAATTCATCCGCATTGCCGCATATCTCATAGGAAACCTTGGCTGCTTCATAACCGCAGTGATCTTTTACGTTTCCTAAAACTGTAAAATCGGAGTCACAACTTCTTGAGCCAAGGTTATAAGCTGCGCTGCCAGTTATCTTAACAGAAATGTTTTCTGCGCCGAAGAATGCGAACTCCCCAACACCATTTTTAATTTCGATGCGGAGTTTTTTTTCCGGCGTTCCGGCTGGCCCAACAATTCTATTGCCGCAATAATAATTTTGCCATGGCAGCCGCAAGCTGAAATCATTATGGCCTGCATTGTAAGAGTTTTGAATTAATTTTATGATAAATTCGTATGCGGTATTCAAAAATTCTTTTTCATCTTTGTATGCGAAAATACTGTCTGCGAATCTACTGATTGCCTGTGGTGGGATTTTGTCTTTTTCAAAATTTATTACTTTCGGCGCGTCCCAGTCTCTTGATAGCTGGCGTTCGAACCCCGCATGAATCCTGCTAACAATTTCGTCCAGCACTTCGTCCCGCTCTACTTTTAATTTTTTCTCTGCTGTTGGCTCTTCTAAATCTCCTAGTATATTTTTCAAATCTTTTGGTTTCATTTTATATCCTTTCCGGAAACGCGAAGCTTAGATTTGTTTGGTGTCACAAAACATCTTCCAATTGTTCCGCTTACGACTAGGTGTGTGTAAGCCATAACGTTGCAATCATCGCCCAAGTCGCCAAGAACTGAAATTTTTAATGGGCGGTCTTTTTCACCAACTAAATCAAAACCAAAAAAATCCAGTTTTGTGCTAAGATGCTCCGTGTAAATCTTAAAATTGTTTTGCTTTTGGGCGTAAGCAGCCTGCACAAGCGCCGTAAGAAACAAACCTGCGTCTTGGCTAAAATGTTTTTCATTTTCATATATCTTAATTTCTAGCGAAAATTTTTCTATAATTTTGGGCGTTAGGTTGAGTTTTAAGATAAGTTTCAGGTGTTCGGCAAGCCTTTCTCGCGGATGGGCCGAAAATGGCTGATGAAATTCGTAAAACTGATGTAGCTTAGCCAGCACAGATTCTAATTCTTTATCTACTTCTACTTTTAGCTGCTTTTCTGGCTTCGGGTTTGTCAGATCGCTGAGAATTTGCTTCAGGCTGTTTTGAGTCATCTTAAACAGTCCACCTCTGCGAAAAATATATTTTCCCTTTTTTTATTTATCCAATATATTTTAGATTTTGTGGTTTCAGCTTCTTTCAATCTTTTCAACAGGCTTGCTGATGTCGTGGCAAGTGTACAGTATTTTGAACCGTTGCCAGGGCAATCGTCAGTGCTTGTGCCGAAGAGCCGTATGTCTGCATATTCGCAGCCGCGGGCGAATCCATAACCAACGTTGCCAAAAACAGATATTCTAAGCCTGTTGTTTCGCTTTCCTCTAAGTTCCCAGCATGCGCTGTCCAAAAGAGTGCTAAACTGATTAAGATAAAGTTCAAAATTATTATTGCCTAGCTCAAATGCGCGGTTCACTAATTCGCTTAAGTAGTCTGCAGCCCCGTCTGCAAAATTCTCACAGTCTTCGTAAAGTAATAGCCTGCTGCAAAATTCTGAGATAATTTTGTTGTCCGGCCGTAACGAGTTTATTCCTTTAATAGTAGTTTTAACGCTATTGTTAACGAATATGCGGCCACCATCCCGGTTCAAATAATGCGCAATTATTTTTTCAAGTTCGGCTTCGAGGCCAGCATCTATTTCTATTTTTAACTTCTTCTCTGCTGTTGGTTCTTCTAAATCTCCCAATATTCCTTTAAGGTCACGTTTCATATTTCTGCAACCAGCGTTTCAGAGCTGTCCTCATGAATCTTGTAAACCTTGTTGCCGCGGGGCTTGCCAGTCTGCGTGTCGGGCAAATTTCTTTTTAATTCTTCAATAGCTTCGGGTGATTTGCATCTGTATATGTTGTCATACGAACCGCTGCCGATCCTCCAGTCATTATCCCATCCAAGAATTATGAATTCGCAGCCGTGTGAGAACTGAGCAGCGTTTTGGCCGGGATTTTGATGCAATATAAATTTTGAATTCTGCGCGATAGTGCCAAGGTAATCCTCGATAACTCTGCCATTTATTTCAAACTCGCAGCCGTTTGCTTGTTGCCCGCAAAACGTTCCAACATCGCCGGTAATTTTAACTTTTGAGTTTCGTGTTTGTCTTACGCCGCCGCAAAAACCATCCCCGACGTTTCCGACTGCTTCTATTTCGCAGGAGTTTACATCTTCTGCACAAAAAGTTATGTTGCCTTTAATCAAAAGTTTCAGGAACGAAATTTTCCAAAGGCTTCGATTAAAATTTCCTTCGATCGTTAGTTCGAGCGGTTTGTCTTTGGTTCCCGATATGTTATTACACAGATACTGGGGCTCTTTTTCTAGATACGTGATAGGTACATAAAAGCCATTATGCCCGTGGTTGAAAGATACTTGGACTGCTGCGCTAATAAACGTGCCAACATAGTACTTAAGATATTTTTTATCTTCATGCATCTTGAGCTCGTAGGTAAACTGCTCAACTGCGGCGGGCGTTATGTCAAATTGTGCGAGCCTTTTGCAGTACTCCGAAAATGTTAAATAACCTTCAACGTAACTTTCGGGCGATGCCTCAAATTCCCTGTGCAGGCCTGCCAATATTTTTTCCAGCTCCGGGTCGCGTTCTACTTTTAGCTGTTTCTCTCGCACTGGTTCTTCCAAGTCACCCAGTATTTCTTTCAAATCTTTTGGTTTCATTTTATTTCCTTTCCGGAAATATAAAGTTTTGACGTTTTTAGTCGGATGTGGTACGATGTAACTGTTCCAGAAATATTAATATTTGTATGTGCTAGCCCTTGGATATTATACAAATCACCAATAACTGAAATTATTACTGGGCGATTTTCTTCGCCTTCGATATGAGCGCCAAAATATATTATCTTTGTGTGCAATTGTTTGGTGCAGATTATAAAATTATTTTGGCCCTGCCTAAATGCGGTCAGCACGAGTGCGGAGAGGAACAGGCCGGTCTTACT
>JAHFKX010000028.1 GCA_023245115.1 Candidatus Woesearchaeota archaeon | reverse complement strand
TAACAATACAATGAATTACACGCTGATTGGAAATGCCACGAATGCAGTTGGCAACATGTATAACATTACATTTAACACATCCGTAGTAGGTGATGGAAAAACATACAGGTTATTTGTGAACGCTACAGATGGGACAGCAGTATCGAACGACACTTCGGATGCAACATTTGTGCTCGACAACATAAACGAAGCGCCGATAGTTAATTTAACATCTCCCGTCGGCAGCGAGAACTGGAACGGCGATAAATCTATTACTTGGAATGCAACAGATCCAGAAGATGATTCACTATCAATTATTATTTATTATTCAAACGATTCCGGTACAAGTTGGTTGCAGTTAGCATCGGGCGAGGCAAATGACGGGCGGTATGATTGGAACACAAAGAGCGTAAATAATGGCGATGCATATCGAATACGCATAAATGCTTCCGATGGCTTGTTGTCATCTTCTGGTACTTCAGGCAGCAATTTTAAAATAAGTAATGGTGGCTCAAGTAGCAGCAGTTCAAGCAGCAGTTCAAGTTCTACAACAACGGACACAACAGAAAGTGCGGCCAGCGGTGGCGGTTTAGGAAATGATGAAGCGAAGAGTGTGTTCGCCAAAGTTGTATCGGGAGACACGATTGCAGTAACAACATCAAAGCCAGGTTTCGCAGTAACAGAGCTTGCAGTTACGGCAAGCAGTGATGCAGATAATGTAAAATTAGTAATAACTAAATTAGACAATAATCCAGTTAGCATAAATCTGCCCGGCACGGCATATGCATTTTCTGCATTGAGCGCGGAGAATTTGCCAGATTTAAAGATATCTGGCGCGAAGATAAAATTTAAAGTTTTGCAGTCATGGATAAAATCTAATCAAATTAACAAAAATTCAATAAAGCTTTACCGATATACGACGGCATGGACAGAATTGCCAACTGATTTAATATCACAAACGCAGGATATTGTTGTGTTTGAGGCCAGCTCGCCAGGCCTGTCATACTACGGCATTGCTGGCAAGAAAAGGCCAGCAGATGAGCTTGCGGCAGAGTCCAGCGCAACAAATGTAACAAATAAAACAGAAACTGCTGGCGGTAAGTCTGCCCTCACAGGATTATTTGCAGCTAAATTTAAACTGCCGAGCATAAATTTCAGTGGCATTAAACTGTTCTTCTTGTCAAAAAGAGTTGGTGTTCCACTATACGTGCTTGGCTTAGGTATTTTAGCAGTTTTAGCTGCAGCTGCATTAATAGTAAAGTATAATGGCAGGCCAAAGAGCCCAACCGAAGAATACCGAAAGCAGTACTACAAAAAGTATGCGCAGGATGTTAAGAAGGCTGAAAAATTAGCCAAGATGCGCGTTGTGGAAGGCAAAAAAGAAAGCGGGAAGAGCGGCGGGAAGGGCAGGCCAGGCCTCGGAGTAAGAATATTCCGCTGGTTATTTACGGACTCTAAAGTCCTGAAGGAACAAAAAGAGCGGGAAAAGATAAAAGAAAGCGAGCACCCCGACTTTGGTTTCAAGTAGCTGGCTTCGGAACTAACGCGGTTCCTGTTTGCGATATGTATGCGTCCATGTCACCGACGCGGACCATTGATATGTCATAATCAACAACCATTATGGCATCTTTCGGAACCTTGGCAGCAAAATCTGTTTTGATTTCTGTCATATCGTCACCAACTATGCTGCCCAAATCGTATATTTCGTCATGGTGCACGCCAACCCTATTAAAGGCATCTAGATTGCCACCAAGCCAGTCACTTAAAGAAGTTGTTAATATTTTTTCCAGCGGGAATTCTTTTTTGCTATTTTCAGGGCCATGGGCTGGCGTGTCGTGCTCGCCCATAATCAATCAGTCCAGCCAATCGCCACGATTATCAGGCCGACCAAGGCAACTGCTAATCCTATCATGCCCTTGAATACAAGTGCGAACTGGCCAAACCACCACCAGAGCAACCCAAGGCCAAGCAGGATGACAACTATGCCTAACAGAATTTTAACCGCTTTTCTTACGGCCGCCCCCATGCCCCCGCTTTCAGCAGGCGTTGATGGTGTCGCAGTTACAGGTTGCGCTATAGATTGCACATTTTGAGTTTCAGTCATAATTTCACCTTTTTCAGTTTTTGTAGTTCCCTTCGTTCCCGCCTTTTTAACCATTAGTTATCACCGTCCAAAGTCACTATTTTTAGAACAGAAAGTAATAAAAGGGTTTCTCCTCGCCAGCATATATATTATTTTATATGATTTGGAATATATAGCGTATATGCGCCGTCTCCCCGTACCCTCGCGGCCCTTAAAGAGTCATGGCCATTTTGCAATTCTTGCAGGATTTTGTCGCCTAACTCATGCGAAAAAGAACGGCTACATGCTAGCCAGCCATCTAAGGACGGCCGCTGCCGCGAGCGCTTTAGCGTAAGTATGTCAAACAGGCCAGAATTGTTTTTAACAATCCACAATTCAATCGGCCGGCTTCGCGTAGCTATGGCCGAAAGCTCAACTGCCAGTTTTTCGAGCGTTGCATCAAAGCGTATCACGGCGTACTTGTTGTAAGCGTGTGGCATAAAACTTCAGCTTTCAAAAGCTTTTTAAATCCTACTTTAGACTTTGTTGAGTCCAATGTCTCTTTGTGAGGAAGGATAGTAAAATGGGATATTTAAAATACGTAAAGCAGTTGTGGAAGAAGCCAAAACAGAATCTAGGCACGCAGGTTTGGAAGAATTTTCTCATAAAATTAAGGACAGAGCCGACATTAGTTAAACTCGAGCATCCTACGCGGCCAGACCGCGCTCGTGCATTAGGCTACAAGGCAAAGCAAGGCATTACCGTGATACGCTCGCGAGTCACAAGGGGCGGAAGAAAACGCCCAAAGCCAGCCCATGGAAGAAAGGCATCAAAGTATGGGCGGTTCATAACAGTGTATAAATCAGACCAGTGGATCGCCGAAGAGCATGCCGTAAGAACGCACCCAAACTGCGAAGTTCTTAGCAGCTATTGGGTTGCGCAGGATGGCAGGTATAAATGGTTCGAAGTTATTTTGATTGACAAAATAATGGCTGCCAAATATCCGGATTATAAATGGATTGCAAGCCCGGCAAATAGGGGCAGAGTCTATCGCGGATTAACCGGCGCTGGCCGGAAATCACGCGGGCTTGTTCGCTAGTCTGCCGTATCTATTTTTTAGAAAAATCAGCCCGACGTTTAATCCAACGCCAATGACATTTGCACCAGCAACAATTAAATCGTGCATTATTGCGCCATAAATAATCCACATAAACATCCCGATGGAAACAAAAATCATCAGGAAGTAAGACACATCTCCGGCGCTTTTAATTTTATATGCCCTGATTAGCTGTGAAGCAAAACCGCCAAGCGTTATGGCTGCAGCAACTACGCCGATAATTTGCAAGCCTATCATGACTGCATTAGTAAAATTCTGTTTAAATAGATATTGTTTAATAATATCTATTAACTACAAAATTAGTATTTGGTAGCACAATTCCGGACCGTTCAAGCTTTTTGACCAGCGGCATGTAAGGCCAAGCCTGCAGCGCATCATACTTGAACTGTATTGCCTGCATGCCAGCGCTTCTCGCAGCAGAAACATAATTTTGACTGTCATCAACGAACAAGCATTTATTTATTGGCACGCCAACCTTCCGCGCGGCGATTTCAAAAATATCTTGGTTAGGCTTTTTCGTACCGACCTCGCATGAAAGAGTAATATACGTCCCAATCCCGAAATCGCTGAAGTTGCCTGCCTGCCTGTTGTATTCTGCGGCTGGCGGTATTGTATTTGAGAGGACACCAACCCTCGAAACACAATCATTCAGGCTTTCGACAAGCCACCGGCTCTGTTCGAATCGACCGCCACTTTCCCGATAGCCGTTAAGCCACGGGCTGCTCCTGCGTAAATCAACTCTGTAGCCAGTTATTTTTTCAAACTCAAGCCAAAATGTTTCTTCATTAATTGCGCCAATCTGAAACTTTGGGACAATGTCATCCCATGCCTTTTCAACGAGCGAAACGTCAATGCCTAAAATTTTTGCAAGGTCTTTCTGGTCCGGCCCGTTTCCGCCAATAACCATGCCGTAATCCAGAAGAACTGCCTCGATTTTTGACATGTTGCACGCAAACACAAAAGTTATATAAGGCTTTCCAAATAGTTGCAATTATGGATTTAGGCTTTAAAATATCTGATAGAAAATTACTTTTTCGGATGAGCGAGCTTTCAGGGCATAATGGCAGCCCTAAAAATGAGATAGACTTGTTTCTCACACGCGGGCCTGCGCAACTCGATATGCCACCTATAAGTTCAGTGTGTTTTGAGCCAGTTATTCGCAAGCCGTTCACCCCAGATCTCGAAGAACTTGTTGACAAAAAAGCATATGAAGTCAGAATTAGTAAAAATTGGTCTTTTGTAACACAGGCAGTCTGCGTTTATATCGATGGCGCGCGCATAGAAGACGGCACGCTGATATTACCATCATTTTTCAGGCCGTACGATAAGGTTATTGCAGGCAGGCAACTGAGGCAGGCCGGCCAGCAGATTCCGCTGGAGATTGCCACTGGCGCGTTTGGCATGATAGCTGCGTGCGCCTACGACCGTAATTGGCTTTTGTACGGCACAAGGGCAAGATGGACAGTAGATATTGGCGGGCCGATTCAGTTTGTCGGCGTCGGAACATCCGAAGAACTTGACCCGGAACAAAGATTGATTACGGAAATAAAAGAAGAAACCGGAATAAACAGAAATAATCTTTCGAGGTGGCAGTTAGTAGGTTTTAGTGGCAGCTTAAAGTATTGGTTTGATACGGGAGTTGATTTTGCAGTAGCTACCAAACCACTGGCAGATGTTAGTGTGTACGATACTTTTTCTAGTCTTCTCCGTGACGCAGGCGGGTACGAAAATCTGAGCCTGCCAAAGCTCGAGGGCAGGGCAGCGCAGGCATTTGAAGAATTTGGCCCCGTTTTAGATTTGGGGCAGCGCTCAAAAGAGCACAAGCGCGTTTTTGGCTTGCCAGTAGATAAGCTCGAGCAGGCCTATGTTGGGGCAGGTATTAGGAATCTAATGGCATCTTACACGCGGATGCAAACTGCCCGCTGGCTGGTCGACCCGACATTACGGAACTTTTTAAAGGCGAATGTGTGATTTAGTTTTATGTATGACTTAGTTGTGCCAAATAACAACGAGAAAGAATTTTTGGAGAAAGCGAAAGCGCTTGGAATATCAAACTTAATTTTTTTATATCCTGTTAAGAATGTAGACGAAATAAGAAATAAAAAACAATTTGGAGTTAAAATTGGCTTGCTATTCTTGCCAAAAACTGTGGGTGAAGCTAAAAAAATAAATGAAAAATTATATTTAGAAGTAGATTTGATAGCTGCAACATCGCAGGATGAAGCAGTAACTCGCGCTCTCTGCGAAAATCCAATGGTTGATATTGTGTTTGGCGTTGCAACTTCATTTGGTAAGGATGCTTTAGATTACCGGCGCGCCGGAATAAATGCCATCGTTGCCAATTTAATAAAAGAAAACAAACAAAGCTATGCCGTTTCATTCGTAAATATTTTGAACGAAATTGGCGTGAAGCGTGCTAAACTATTAGGCAGAGAAATGCAAAATATTCAATTATTGCGGAGAAAAGTTCCGCTGATAATTGCTTCGTTCGCAAAAAAACCCGAAGAAATGCGGCTCGCAGAAAACTTAGGCGCATTCCTGCGAATTCTTGGGGCAAACTATCCGCAGTCCAAAGCTGCAACTGCAAGTGTAATTGAAAGCATAATTACACGGAAAGAATTAAGGAAGTCCAAATGGTTTGTTATGCAAGGCGTTAGGCTGGTTGAATAAGTCTCCTTTTGCGATTGTTGATGGGTCTTGCATTCTTGCGAGGTTTTTGGAAATTTGGCAAATCATTTTATACGTGGCAGCATATTCTGGGTGTTGTGTTAGGCGCTGAGTTTCAAGATTATTTTTTGTTACGTCAGCAAGTTCTGCGCAAAATTTCGTCAGGGAAAAATAGTCAAAGCCAAAATGCCTGAGGTTACCAATTTTACCGTTTTCAAAAACTAACTTAGCAGCGCCGTACGCAGCATATAATGTGGCTCTAGAACGTAAAAGCGCCCCAGCATCCGCAACAGTAAATAAATATTCAAGCCGTTTTTCCTCTGGCCCGTATAAGCTAAAGACCTTGGTAAATTGTGTCAGCGCAAATGTCGGGTCTTCAACAAAAAGCAGATGTTTCATAGCGAACTCACCGTCGCTGACAAGTTGCTGGCCAGCATCAAGAAGTACGGTTACTTTTTGCGTAATAGTTGAAAACGCATTTTCGTCTCCAATGGCCTCACATGCATCTACCAGACGCATTGGCCAGCGCACAACTTGGCGGAATGACTCATTGTTTGCAGTGATTCTTTTGGCAAGATAATCCTGCCAAAGGAGCAATGAAAACTTGTTTGTTACGGGCGTACTTTTGAAACTATGTTTGCTCTTGCATGACCTGCAATTAACACCACCCGTATCTAAAAAACTGGCCAGAGGACTTTCGGCTCCGTCAACCGTGTCTTCTAACGCCAGCATAGCCGTATCGTAGTGTGTGTCATAAAAAGTCGTAAAGAGAACAGAATTTTTATCATTTACTGCGGAGTGCAGCGTTTTGAAACTATTAATATCAAAGTCAGTGTCAATAAGCTGGTGTTGTATATAGGACAAAAGTTCTTCTGCGGTTAAGCTATCGCCGCGCGACCATGCAACATTGCGGCCAACAAAGCGTATTGTCATGCGCATTTAAAATATAGCTTATTTATAAATATAGCGTTTTCTTACTAATAGGGGGTAAAAACCGAAAGACTTTTAAATGTTCGCTACGATGCGTTATTGCTATCCTTACTCCGGTTTGGGTAGCATGGATGGTGGGAATTACCTCCTTAAACGGCCACGAACTTATAGTATTTGAGGTGCTTGTGGCCGTAGGAAGAGTGGAACGCGATTTTTATCGTCAGTGGCCAGCCCACCATCCGCCTAATAAATGGATTTAATATGCCTAAGAAAAGTAAAAGTAGTTTGGACAAATACGTAACTCGACATTACGTTGCGAGTGGAAAATTAAATATCGCGTCTGGTAGTTCTTTTGATAAGCAATACACTCGTGGCTTTGTAGCATATTTAGCAACAGTAGAATGTGCTCTGCGTGGATTGTCAATTAACGCATCGAATGTTAATAAAATTGCAGGTGTGCAATTGGACGTAGAGCTTACTAATTTAGTAGCAGGTGGAGTCGTTGTTCCAAGTGAGTCTGTCATATATATGAGCAGCGCACTTCTGCGGTTTAAGAAACTTGCAGAAACTGATACTCGTGATATCTTGCGCGCCGCATTAAATGATTTTGAACACGAACGTGTTGGGGTAATTTTGTGTGCGCTGGCGGGCGCGGGGTTCACAGGTATAAAGAAATAGTATTTAATAATTGCCAAAAGTATTTTATATTAGTGTAATTTGTTTTTTCTATGGATATTGGTGCCAAGAAACAATTGCGCGAGCAGAGTGCTGACTTTCTGAAGGCAGTCCTCCGGCAGGCCAGCCAGAAGGAAAGCCCGGCAGTCCCTGAATCAGCAGTGCAGGATGTTCGGGAAATCGAGGAAATCACAAATAAGTTAAAAGATAAATTCAAGGCAAAGAGCGCGTGAAGGCTTTTAAATCTGTTTAGGTTCCCGCAGGCATGACAAAGGAAGAATTGTTAACTTGTATTGCGAGGCTGCAGTTTACGGGCAATAATAATTCATATCAATTGATATTACGCCCCGGTTTAGGAATTGCGGTAAATTTTGAAGATTCAGGCTACGCAGTTATACCGTTGATTGATGTGCCAAAACTTTCTGGCAGGCCAGGCGTTTCGCTAGAAGGCATCGTAAAAGGGCCAGCCGACACGTTTAGCCTTAAAAAACACACATATTCATCAGATGATTTTGAATTAGAAAAATTCTTGCAGGTAGTAGAAAAGACAAGGGATTTTTTCAAAAAGCTAAACGAGTTTTATAAACAGTAACAATATAGAAACATTTATAAAGTCTATTTGAGTTTAGGATACGATTAATATGTTAAAAAACTCACGCTACAAACTGAACGTTGGCTTATTTTTAGGGTATTCTGGCCAGATAAGTAAGGCGCTTGAGCCTAGAACTTTGACACAGGCAGAACTAGGGCGCGCCACAATATTATGCGAAAAGGCACTGGATTGCGGGAGGCAGGCTCTGAAGCTGGGCCAGGCGCTTGGCAAGCCAGACCAAGATCTAGAAAAGGCAGTAACTAAACTTCAGGAAATTTACAATCAGATTACTGGCAAAAAAATAGTGGATGATTCTGAAGGTACATTAGAGAAGGCCATTGCGACAGAATGTCTGTTTGTGGCCCGCCAGTTTGGTGTAGTTGCCACAAACCCAAACGATGTTTTGGCCAGTAGAATAGTTGACATGTACAGAATTGCTGCAGACAGGTTCGACGGTTCGAAAGAAGTTCTTAAAATGATTTATGTGAACAGCCCTGCTGTCCCGCCGCTTCTGAAAGCAACAATGACAGAGTATGTTGAAGGCAGGGCAACAAAAGAAGAAACAGTTCAAAGGCTGCACGAGATTCAGGAGCTAGTTAAAACATATTTGCAGAAAAGAGGCCTTAATCCTGATACCAAAGAACAAGCGAAACTTGTGATTTTAAAAACACCTGAAGACTTAGAAGGCAAGGCGAATAAAAACTGATTTTTACTAAACCTTAATCGAATCACCAATCTGCGGTGCAACGGCGTCTATTCCAAATCTGCCTTTCATTTCTGTTGCAAATTTATCAGAATAGTCACCGTGGATAGCCACGATTTTCTTTGGCCGTAGCTTCTGGATGAACTTTATCAGCTCAGTACGGCCGGCATGCGAGCTGAAATCATATGAATGAATTTTCATTTTTACTTTGAAATCAATTGCACCAACAATATAGCGGCCAGTATCTAAAAGATAACGGCCAGCAGTCTTTGGGATCTGGTAGCCCGTAAACATAATTGAGCTCTTTTCGTCTGCGTATAAATTTTTCATGTAGTGTACGATTGGCCCGCCCTCCATTGCCCCACCAGTTGTGACGATGACGCCTGGTTCTTTCATTGCATTGTTTCGTTCTTCATTTTCCCACAGTGGGATGGCCATTTCGACCGCAGATTTCAATTTTTTGAAGTCGCGGACGTATTCCGGATATTTTAAAGAAATTTCGGTTGCTGCTTTCGCCATGCCATCCAAATAAATCGGGAAGTCCGCGCCGAATTGTTCTAGAATCATCAGTATTTCTGGTGCCCTTACCGCAAATGTCGGCAGCAGGGCCTTGCCACCG
>JAHFKX010000027.1 GCA_023245115.1 Candidatus Woesearchaeota archaeon | reverse complement strand
TAGAAGCCGGCGGGGCAGTAACAGAAAAAACACCAGCAGGCCCGAAAAATATTTTGGAAAGCCTTGGTTTTAACGAAACAGATGTTGTTGAAACCCTTGCAGATGCCAGGGACTTGCTTGTTCTGGCAGGAATCTATGAGCCAAATGCCATAGAAATCGGAATGGCTGGCGATGTTGACGGACACGCAAGAGTTGCGATTCCATTCGGAGTTTACAACGAAACAAAAGAAGTTTTCGGGCAGCCAAGTTTACTAAACCGTTTGAGAAATAATCATCCATACATTTACAAAGGCCTTGTGGCCGCAACCGTTCTAGGAACGTTAGGCTTAGCAGCAATTGGCGGTAGTTTTATGGCAATTAAAGCTGCGAAAGCCGACACGCCGCCCCAGGACTGCAGCCCACAAATAAAGAGCCCTAGCGTAGTAATCAGTGGCGATTTCATGCAAAGTGAAGCAGGCAATAAAACAACTGGTACGATAGAATCTTTTGTTGCTAATTTATGTGGCGTTCCGTTTAATTATTCTGTCTTTGTTGATGGCATATCCGTGTTTAATTTTAATTACAAAACGCAGGCGCCAACCGATAAGCATTTTGTAAGTCAGGCATATTTGTTTTCAGGGTTAAGAACAATAGATATTTATGCCAACACATCGCAGGCCAGCCTGCAGAACGCACATTACACAACAACTATTTTTGTTGAAGACACAAATGCGAAACAGCTTGCTATGAATCAGGCACCAACCCTTAAGTTTGATTCGCGGGAGAAATATTTTCCGACTGACCCGTACGGCGATGACAAAAATGTAAGCAATAACAAAAATAATTACCCTGATACGTTTCCAAAAAAGCCAGTTATTTTTTACACAGTTCAAGATACGGGTAATAAGCAATACGTAGAATACTGGACGCACTATGTCTGGAACGTATGGCGCGGCACTGACAATCACCCGCTGGACAATGAAGTTCTAATAAAAGAAATCAACAAGCAAGCTGGCAATGTCGCACGCACATCAACGAGCATGCATACATGGGACAATGTTTACGGCGGGAACGTTTCTGTCGCTTTTGTAGAAAATGGTAGCCATGGCCTGTCAAATGATGGAAAGAGTTTTTCCTTGGAAGATTTTTCAACAGTCGGTCTGACACTTACGCCCCGAGATTACGATTTAAAGCCGTTGGAAAGCCTGACACCGTACAAAGAAAGCGGTGCATGGTGGGTCGGTGATCGCGGCAAATTCCCGACAGAACAGGAGCGTTACAAAAATCCGGAGTCTGCGTTCGGGACGGCAACATTTGCAACCTCGTTAGAGTTTGGTATAAAGGACAGCCCGAATTTAGAGTTAATTCTGAAAAATCCAAACGTAGCTGCAGTCCAGAATGGCGAGATAGTTTACGCAGTTAATAACATCGGGCCAGGATTTTCAGATGCAATTGCGTTTAAGATATTTGGCGTGAAGTCAGAGGCATATCGTGCGCAGGTTAAATTAGAATACAAAAACAAAACAGAAACTGCAGAAGTTCAGTTAAGCATTAAGGCTGGCCAGACACAGTATTTGGCCGTAAACGAAAAAGGGTTAAGCGTAGATAAAAATAATGATGGTGTGCCAGATAGTACTGTACCTTTTCAAGCCAATCAGGCAAGCCACTCCGCTTCATCGGGCAGCATGACTGAAAAAGTCCTTGCTGTTGCTGCACTGGCTGGGACAGTCGCCGCAGGAGTCTTTGGCTTCAGGCGGCGCAGGGATACGTCAGGCAAACAATAACCTTTAAATATGCCACACCACAAATAATTCTGGGGTAAAAATGGCTTTAGGATTTTTAGTTCAGGAAGCAGCAGACCAGGCATTTCCAACAGTAGTCAATTCAGTTACGGGCGTAGCACCGCTAGACAACGTAATTGGCTTATTGCAGGCCTTTGGATTTTTCCGTGTTGTGTTACCATTCCTGCTCGTCTTTGCGTTATTCTATGGAGTCATACTAAAGACAAAAGTCTTTGGAGAGATAAGTGATGTTTGGGTAAAATCCGTAGCCGCAATCATCAGCTTGGCATCAGCTATGTTTGTGATAGGATATACGCCAGTCGTGCAGGCATTAACAATTTTTATACCGCAGGCAGCCTTCCTGTTAGTCATAGCAATGATAGTTCTTATGACCTTTGCGTTCTTCGGCTTTAAAACAGAATCTGTAATGGGCGGAACAAATAAATGGACTTGGGCCTTAGTTATACCAGTTATTTTAATCGTAGTCGCAATGGTTGGCTCCGCAGCCGGAGCTAATATACCAGTTCTTTCCGGATTAACGCAGTTCTTAATTGGCAAGGGCGCGCCAATCGAAATTTCGCAGGACACACAGGCGTTATTGCTCGGCCTTGCGCTAATAATCGGCTTGCCATTAGCAATAGTCTGGATGGTCATGAAGAGCGGTGGCAGTGACGAAGCGTAAATGTTTCACGAAACATTTATATTCCCATTTAAACATATCCTATCAGCATGGCCGCGTTAATTGATGCAGTTCAGGTACTTAGCAAGCTTGGTTTTTATCAGACAATTTTTCCATGGCTTCTTGTCACTGCACTGATGTATGGTATGTTCACAAGGTTCAAGCCGTTTGGTGATAAGTCAGGCACAGTTAACATAATAATTTCATCAGTCATTGGTTTGATATTTATTTCCTTTGTTAAGGCTTCCCTTTTCCTGCAGAATGTATTGCCATTTATAACTGCATTTATTATTATGCTGCTGTTTTTGGTAATGATTTTCCTTTTCGTCGGTGTAAAAGAAGAAACAATCGGCGAGGCATTCCAGCAGCCTTCGCTTTATTACCCACTCATAATAATATTTCTCGTTTTCACATTTATCGTAATTCCACAGATATTTCCGGAGCTGGCAATCGGCGCGAATCCTGAGCTTGCAAGCCAGTTGAATTATACGGCAAATCAAAAACCAGAGGATGTCATTTTCCAGCAGTCCCTCGGCATTATATTCAGCCCAAAAGTCGTTGGCCTTTCGATAATGATGCTGATATTTGTATTTGCAACATACTTCATAACAAGAGAACAGATTAATTAGAAAATGCGCGCTTTATTTTATTAATAATCGCATTAAATTTTTTATCCATAATTTCAAGCGGCGGTATTCGCCGCAGCCCGTGCCGTGACTTGAAAAATGACTCAATATTTCTTTCGCGCGTCATAAAATTTGCTAGCATATTTATGCTGCGAAGATATGGTGTAGGATTTTTGCTGGCGTCAAACATGGCCCGTAGTTTTACTCTTAAGTCTTGGTCTTTTTTAATAGCAGTCGTCTTCAGAAGAAATAGGATTTTATCGAGTACCAATTTGTGTGCCAAAATCATCAGCCGCTCTAGCTCCCGCGCACTAATTGCCATCACTTTTTGCCCTTTTCCTTCCTTTTCTTGTCTACCAGTGCTTGTAATTCTTTTATATTCGCGGTGAACTGCGGCATGATTGTCTGAAATACTTTCTGCATTGCCTTGAGCTCTGTGCTGACGTCAGAAATGCCCTTTGAATATTCATCCATTTTTGCCATGACAGACTTGTTTATGCCATCCATCTTTGCGCGCATCTTGTCGAACTCGTCCACAAGCCAGTTCATCTTGCCCTCCGCATCCTCGCGCCACTTTTGTATTGTTTCAAATTCTTTTTTGAATTTGGACCATTTTTCTGCAATTATAGATTCTGAAATCTGCTGTATATCTTCTGTCAGCAGCGTGATAACCTCATCCTTATGTTGTTCCTGCATGCTTGGCGGTCGTGGTGGCCTCGGCATACCGGGCGGAATCTGCGGCATGCCCTGTGGTTGTGTTTCGAAGCCAGCCCCTTGCATGAAATCCGACTTTTGAAGTTCTGCTAGAATTGTGTCCGCGGGATAACCCTCAACTTTTAGCCTAGCTGCAACCTGTTCGTTTGCCAAGCCCTGCCCTTGTAATTCTGAAATTCTTTGTTTGATTGGCGGCATTGCGGGATTGGGAATAAATATTGGTGTGTGCGGAATCTGCCAGACCGGCGGAACCTGCGGCTCCAAACCTTCGGGGGGCGGGCCAAACGGGGCGGAATCCCGCTCATTTGGTTGCAAGCCGAAGCCCGGAGGCGGCGGAATCGGTGGCAAGCCGGGCGGAGGCGGCGGAATGCCCAGCGGATAATCTTCTTCCTTTTTTTTCTTTCCAAATAATGCCATTAGTCTTTCACCTTAATTCCTAAATCAACTAAAATATTTTTTACGACCGTTGCGACTTCATTTCTGGTTACGAAATTCATCGGCTGCCACATACTAATATACCGTTCTAAAATTTTGACTTCTTCGCGGGATGCAAGCTCTTCTAGTCTTTTTGCCAGCCGTTCAGTTAAATCTTTGAGCGCATCAAAATCGCCCCGCAACCCCTGAATACTGCCCTCAGTTTCTTTTATTTCATCAACAACCGCTTTGTGTTTTTCAATTAGTGAACCATCGAGAACCTCAAGGTGGCCACGTAAAGCCTCAATTCTATCTTCGATTAATTTTAATCTTGCCGAAAGTGATGCCAGTTGGCCTTTAATTTCGGTGCGTATGCTGTTCATGTCTGCCTGTGGCTTTTGCTGGAACTGCGCCAACAGGGGCGGCGGCTGGCTTGGTGGCTGAAAGCCTTGAGATGAATAGGGCTGCATCTGCTGCTGCATACTAAACTCGGCCATGTGCCTAAAACTAGGTCTGGCTATAAAAATCTATTGGAAACCGCATGTGAAAACTTTTAAACAAGCAGGCGCTACTTTTGGCATGGCTGCTGACCAAAAATCAGACACACAGTATAAGTTAGTCCACGAAGGGGCAGAGCGGGTTTTGAAATTTGATTATGCCGCTAAGATTTTGCAAGCCGAAGTTTATTTGACTGTGTGCAGAAAATCGCAAATTTTTTTTGTGTTTTAACACAACCAAAACTTAGTTAAACTTTATAAATACGATTAGTATTGTAATCTTATGAAATTTACGGCCAAATTAATATTTATTGCTGTTTTGATTTTGATATATTTGCCCACACCAGTCTTAGCATCTCACAGCATTTCCTTTGACGTTGACAAGCCAAACGGCGATTACATTTCCGGCAAAGACACAATTAATTTTACGGTTACAAATACTGGAAACGATGATGCGTATGTGGCCTGCGATTATCCAATGCAGGCATATACAAATCCGCAGGGCGGCCAGCAAAATAGCGTGGCACAAGAACCAATAAGTTTGTGCTATGTTTTGCAGGGCATGCCGAGCGGATCGCTGCTCGTCGCGTATAAACTATCTCCAGGCGATACGCACACGTGGCAATGGGATCAAAAAGATTTTAGCGGCTCACAAGTTGCTGATGGACGTTACATTGGCAAGATTTCAACAGATGAGAATAGCAATACGCAGTCAACTACGCATACGTTTCAGACCAGTAATTTTAATATTAAAACAAATAATAACGCGGGTGGCGGCGGGAATGGTGGCAGCGTTGTTGTGCCTGTATGTGAAGCGATCAAATATGATAATCCATTGGGTGATTTTGATACGGATGGTATTTACAACTGGAATGATGCGTGCCCGTGTTTATCTGGCGCGGCGAGTAGTAACACCGGGGCGGGATGCCCCGATTCTGATGTTAAAAAAGCAGCAAAAGACAGTGCTACTGAAATAATAGGTGGAGAAGTTGCATTTACAGTTGTTGCTGGTGTGGCACTTACCGCAGCGGCAGTGGCGGGGGCACCATTTACGGGCGGGGCTTCACTTATTTTTATGGCTGCCGTAATTAGTATAGGTGCAGAAGAAACAATCACAGAATCATACGTAACTGCTGGCGCAATACAACAAATAGCTCACGACCCGCCAGACCCAAACTACAAAGAATTTGTGAGTTTAAGGCCGGAACGAGTTATTGCTTACGACACTTCAGAAAATAAAAATTTCGAAACAACCAACAAAATAATTTCTTCTGGTGTAAGCATTGGCACATCATCCGATGCTTTTGTGCGTGCAAACGAAAAATTCATGGGCGCGCAACAGGTAAGCGATTACTATTGGATGCAGGTGCATGCAAAAGAAGTAAGGCAATATTCTAGTAGACTTGCGCAGAACATAGTAAATTTTAATTCCGCAACCAGCGAGCTGGAAAAACTTACGACTCAAAGTGGTTTAAACAAAATTGTTACAAAAAACGATTTAATTGCATACCAAAATAAAATAAAAACCAATGGTGTTGCGGCATTGCCGCAATTTGAACGAGATTTAACTAAGAGTTTGGGCGGAACAGATGCTGATGTGCAAAGATTGGCCGATAGAATTTTAAGCGTTGATCCTGCCACTTGGAAAGACGAGCTACTAACAGCAAAATCCTTAAAATTAAAAAATAATTTACAAAAATTCGCTGAATCAATTTTGAGCTATTCTACAAATTTAGGTTCAAATGTTGTTCTTGGAAATTTTGCTCAGACAGCACAAAATAGATTTATAAAAGTGCTGCCAGTAAGTTTGGCCAATACACCGAGGCTTGCGCACACAATAATAATTAACATAAAATACGATGCAAAGAATTATAAATATTCCGAAGCAGAAACAGCCATGAATTTGTCAGATGCATCAGTTTCAGTGGCAGAAAATACGTCAGGCCAACTCATCGTAACAGTTCGCAGTGAGAGTGGCATACCACACGGAACTTCTGGCACGCTTCTAAATTTGCAGTTTGCCGCACGTGGATGGCTTGGCAAGTTATCTGTTATAGCACCTTGGCTCAGGCCAAGCCCAGCGCCAATAATAAACGGGCTGGCTGGCGATGCTGTCAGTTGGCTTTACCCGACCGCAATAAATGTGAAATTACCAAAACCGTTGTTTGAAATGGGACAAACACAAATAATGCTAAATTTACAAAATAACTTAACAAAATTAAAATGATAAAAACATCAGAAACATATATGGGAAAATTGAAAAGCAGATTGGCGGAATTAGGCTACAGTAATGTTAACAATCCGCAGTTTTCACTTTTCTGTTATGTGCGCGAGCCAAGCAAAGTCAGAAAAATGCTGTGGGTATTTGCAGCGAAAATTATAGCTGGACAAATGCAAACGCCACAGTCATTAGAGGATTATTTTAGCGAGGTGCGCGCTGCCAGTTTGAAACTACTTTATGCAGAATTCCCAAATAGGCTTACAAATTTTTTAGGTAAGCCGGACGTAGTAATTATGCCCGTATTAATATCTGATGAAGAATTTTCACCACAGGCGATTAGTGCGGCACAAAATCATAAAAACACAGAATGGTATTTGCATGAGCTTTCGGCGCTGGTGCAAGTTGAGCATGATAAAGTTACGGCTTGGAGACGTGCTCAGGCGTTCCAATCTTGGCAACTTGGAGCATATGGGCTGTTTGGAGAAAAATTAGACGCTATTCTTAAACCAACTGCATTGAATCGTCCAATGCCGCCAGGTGAAAAATATGAGAAATTAAACTTTTGGTGGAATCTTGGACTGCGCGAATCTCTGCCGGGCAGTTATAAAAATTGAGCGCATTTAGAAATTTAACAAAATTAAAATGATAAAAACACTAGAAATATATGCTGGAGAATTGAAAAGCAGGCTAGAAGGATTAAGTGTTAAATCCGCCACAGAATTAGTTAAATTTAAGAAGGAATTAGCAGTTAAAATATATGGCCATTGACCAAAAATCAGACACACAGTATAAGTTAGTCCACGAAGGGGCAGAGCGGGTTTTGAAGTTTGACTACGAAGCGGAGACTCGGGCGCCGTCAATAGAAGATGACGATGTGACGATGACGCGGGTTTTTGATGCGTTGCTTGAAGCTGGCGATGTTACAAAAGTTGCATTTATGCAGCGCGAGGAGTTCGCTTACGATTATTCCCAAGTCAAACTGTTAACTGAGCTGGCAGGAATTTATAGGAAGCTCGTCGAAGAAGAAAATATTCTGGATATCAGTGGGCTGACCGGCCCGGAGTGCGAACGGTTTTATCCTGGCTGGCTTGATTTTCTTAGGCATAATGTGCTGCTTGGAATTAAATCTGATCCGGTCGGCTCGTACGTGAATATCAAAAGGCAAATCCGCGAGGAACTGATAAAACAGCGCAGTCCACCATTGCCAGAGTATCCGACATGTGGCAGAGCCTATTTAGTTTTGTTGCAGCACTCTGCAGATTTGTTAGAAACATCTAGGTTAATTCGGATTGCCGAGCCGAGTTTGGATGGCTATACGCCGGGCGATAGAGAGATTTACAGAAAAATTTTCAAGCCGTCCATCCGGCCGCTGTTTATGTATACAAAAGTCGTTACTGACTACCCCGCCGGTGCTGAGGAAATGGAGTCATATAAAGTTGGCGAGGGCTCGCAAGTTTTGATATTGAAAACACCGCACGACATTCGCCCAATCTATCACCTTTCTCCTCCAGAGTTCAGGCTGGCTGAGGAAAAGTATGCGCTTCTGACAGAAGCCAAGGCAGTTCTTGCGGAGCACAAGCCGCAGCGCGAGGAATTTTTACAAATAGAGCGGACGAGGGAAGTATTTCTGAATATTTCGCGCGATTTACTGAAAGACCTTGCGCGCGCAAAAGGGCTGAAGTTTAGCTACGGCGAAATCGAGGAGCTGGCACACATCCTGGTGCGGTATACGATTGGTTTTGGCTTAATAGAAATTTTGCTGACCGATGCAAATATACAGGATATTTCACTCAATGCGCCAGTTGGTACGTCGCCGATTTCAGTCATCCATGCAGACTATGGTGAGTGCCGTACAAACATAGTGCCAGCACATAGGGAGGCAGAGAGCTGGGCAACAAAGCTCAGGCTTATTTCCGGCAGGCCCTTCGATGAAGCAAATCCGGTCTTAGACACAGAATTGTTGGTGCCTGGCGGCCGCGCAAGAGTTGCAGCGATACAAATGCCGCTTTCTCCGTCCGGGCTTGCCTTTGCGTTCAGGCGCCACAGGGAAAAGCCATGGACACTTCCATTATTTATGCAGCAGAAAATGCTCACACCACTTGCGGCAGGCGTAATTAGCTTCCTCGTAGATAATGCCAGAACAATTTTAATTGCAGGAACGCGAAGTGCTGGAAAAACATCTTTGCTTGGTGCTTTGATGGTCGAGATTATGCGCTCAAGCCGCATCTTAACGGTTGAGGACACGCTTGAACTGCCGGTTGCACAACTCAAAAAGTTAAAATATGATATTCAATCTATGAAAGCCCGTTCTGTAATTACCGGTTCAGAGTCGGAATTGTCAGCAGAGCAGGCCATCAGAACTGCCCTGCGCCTTGGCGATTCTGCGTTGATAGTTGGCGAGGTCCGTTCTGTCGAGGCAAAAGCGTTATACGAAGCAATGAGAGTCGGCGCGCTGGCGAAGGTTGTGGCAGGAACAATCCATGGCGATTCACCCTACTCTGTCTTTGACCGTGTTGTGAACGATTTAGGCGTTCCGAGAACAAGTTTCAAGGCAA